>NZ_JBFBJT010000050.1:0-47331 GCF_040686175.1 Streptomyces sp. NPDC086077
CGCCAAGTCGCACGACCGGCACGTCGAGCTCGCCCTGCGCACCACCCTGGACGAGAACCTGGAGATGGTCCGCGACACGGTGTCCTTCCTGAAGGAACAGGGCCGCCGCGTCTTCGTCGACTGCGAGCACTTCTTCGACGGCTACCGCGCCAACCCCGAGTACGCCAAGGCCGTCGTCCGTGCCGCGTCCGAGGCAGGCGCCGACGTCGTGGTCCTCTGCGACACCAACGGCGGCATGCTCCCCGCCCAGGTCCAGGCGGTCGTCTCGACGGTCCTCGCCGACACCGGCGCCCGGCTCGGCATCCACGCCCAGGACGACACGGGCTGCGCCGTCGCCAACACCCTCGCCGCGGTCGACGCGGGCGCGACGCATGTCCAGTGCACGGCGAACGGCTACGGGGAGCGCGTCGGCAACGCCAACCTCTTCCCCGTGGTCGCCGCCCTGGAACTGAAGTACGGCAAGAAGGTCCTGCCCGAGGGCCGCCTCCGCGAGATGACCCGCATCTCGCACGCCATCGCCGAGGTCGTCAACCTGACGCCCTCCACCCACCAGCCGTACGTCGGCGTCTCCGCCTTCGCGCACAAGGCCGGCCTGCACGCCTCCGCCATCAAGGTCGACCCGGACCTGTACCAGCACATCGCCCCCGAGCAGGTCGGCAACACCATGCGGATGCTGGTCTCCGACATGGCGGGCCGCGCCTCCATCGAGCTCAAGGGCAAGGAGCTCGGCATCGACCTCGGCGGCGACCGCGAACTGGTCGGGCGGGTCGTGGAGCGGGTGAAGGAGCACGAGCTCAGGGGCTACACCTACGAGGCCGCCGACGCCAGCTTCGAGCTGCTGCTGCGCACCGAGGTCGAGGGCAGGCCCCTGAAGTACTTCGAGGTCGAGTCCTGGCGCGCGATCGTCGAGGACCGCCCCGACGGCAGCCACGCCAACGAGGCCACGGTGAAGCTGTGGGCCAAGAGCGAGCGGATCGTCGCGACCGCCGAGGGCAACGGCCCGGTCAACGCCCTGGACCGGGCGCTGCGGGTCGCGCTGGAGAAGATCTATCCGCAGCTGGCCAAGCTGGAGCTGGTGGACTACAAGGTCCGCATCCTGGAGGGCAAGCACGGCACCCAGTCAACGACCCGCGTCCTGATCGCCACCTCCGACGGCACGGGCGAGTGGTCCACGGTGGGCGTCGCGGAAAACGTCATCGCCGCCTCCTGGCAGGCCCTGGAGGACGCGTACACCTACGGCCTCCTCCGCGCGGGCGTGGAACCGGCGTCGTAGGGGGCCACGAGGGATTACCACGCCCCGCCTCCGGAAGGGCGGACGGCGGGGCGATGCGGGCGCGGACAGGCCCGGTGCACGGGCCATCCGCGCGGCGCGGCCCGGCCGCGACCGGCCGGGGGGCCCGCCGATCCCGAAGACCCGGCCGAGGCCCGCCGTCCCGGCCGGGAGGGGCTCCCTCGTGCGGAGCCGAGGGCGCGGGGCGGCGGGCGACAGGGCGATGCGGGCCTGGATCGGCCCGGTGCCGGGGCATCCTCGGGGTGCCCGGGGCCGGGGGAGGGGCGTCGCCGGATCCCTGGGACTCGGCTGCCCGCTGCCCCGCGTCCTGGTCCCGGCGGTCCCGGACTCGGTGCGGAGCCGAGGGCGTGCGGGCGCCGTGGGCCCGCCCGGTGCCTGGGGCCGTACCGAGCGCCGGGGCGGCTGGTTCGGGGGAGGTCAGGGAGCTCGCCACACGTTGTCGAAGGCGTCCTCCTCGATACGGCGGCGCTGCCGGACAGCCTCCAGTTCCGTCAGCGCGTCGCCGAGGGCGGCGAGGACCGTCACCACGGGCCCGTCGCCGTCACCGGTGAAGGCGGTGTCGGTGGCGAGCTCGTCGGCCTCGGAGGTCCCGGCCGGTTCGGTCGTGACGTCGTCGGAGGCGGCGTCGTCCGTGGCCCTGGTGCCGTTCGCCCCGTTCCCCGGCCGCTCACCGATGCCCAGCGTGTTCGCCAGGCCCACCAGCACCGGCTCCTGGTCGGCCCAGCGTTCGTTCGCGTGGTGGCGTGAGGGCGAGTCGACCGCAGCCGGGGCCGGCTCGCTCCGCCTGCGCAGCCAGTGACGGCGTCCCGCGTCCGTCGTCGGCGTCTCCGCCTCCAGCGCGGCGACATAGGCCTCGGCCAGCCCGCGCCCCCGGCGCCACAGCCACTCGTCGATCGTCTCGTACGGCGGCTGCCGGACCAGCGCCGCCTCGGCCTCGTCCAGCAGGCGGTCCCCCGTGGCGCGCTCGGCGCCGGGAACGAGGCGATCGCCCTCCAGGGTGAGGGCCCCGGCATCCACGAGGTCGAGCACTTCCGCGCCGGCGAGGGCGAGCGACAGATCGCCCTGGCCCAGGTCATGGCTGGAGGGGATGTTGAGGGTGACGATCAGCAGATCCTGCGGTGTGGTCATCTCGAGCTCCAGGTCACGGGCGTCGATACGGCCCCTCGGCTGCTGCGACCGGTGAGGTCCCGGGACGGGCCCGCGGGCCTGTTCGGCCACCGGCACGGCTACCCGTATCTCCACGATGGGGCGCGGGAAGCCTATCCGCAGCACGGCGACCGGCTCGCGTGCCTGCCCGCAGCCGGCCGCCGCCCCGCTCCTCGACGACCCCACCGCGGTGGGCGTCGTTCCTGGGAGGGAATTTCCCTCCCGGGACCGATGTCCGTTTCTGTGCCTGTTCAGGTAGCTTCGAACATATGAAGGCCGCGCTCGTACAAAGGCTCCTACGCCTGCTGATCGTGCCTGTCGCCGCCGTGCTGGCGGTACTGGTGGCCGGTGCGCCGGGCGCGCACGCGGCCACCGATCTGTCCAAGGTCGCCGCGGCCCTGCGCGAAAGCCCGGTCTACGTGGACCCGGCCGCGTCCGGCCTGTTGTCCGCGTCGGACGCCGAAGCGCTCGCCGACAAGATCAGGGACGCCGACAAACCCGTCTTCGTGGCGGTCCTCCCGGACGGCTACCCCACGCAGAACCTCTTCCAGAACCTGCGCACCCAGACCGGCGTCACAGGTCTGTACGGCATCCGGCTCGGCGACGCCTTCGACGCCCGCGCCGACAGCCGTGTGCTGAGCCGTTCGGCCGTGTCCAACCTGGTGACGTCCGTGCAGAGCGCGGGCGACGTCAAGGCGCAGCTGAACGACTTCGTCGACGGCGCCCTGCGCAACGTCGGCGGCACGGCCCCGAGCAGTTGGGGCGAGAGTACCGGTGACGGCGTCCCGACCACCGGCCTGATCACCCTCGGCGCGGTGCTGGCCGCCGGCGGCGCGGGCGCCTACGGGCTCGTCCGCCGCAACCGCCGCCGCCAGGAGGAGGAGCGGCGGGCGGCGCTGGAGAAGCTGCGGGTGGTCGTCGACGAGGACATCACCGCCTTCGGCGAGGAACTGGACCGCCTGGACTTCCACCCCGGCGAACCCGGCGCCGACGACGCCATGCGCGCGGACTACGAACACGCGCTGGACGCCTACGAGAAGGCCAAGTCGCAGATGGCGGCGGCCCGCAGGCCCGAGGACGTACGGCCGGTCACGCGGTCCCTGGAGGACGGCCGCTTCGCGCTGGCGGCGCTCGCCGCCCGCCGCGAGGGGCGCCAACTCCCCGAACGCCGTCCGCCGTGCTTCTTCGATCCGCGCCACGGCCCCTCGGTCGCCGACGTCACCTGGACACCCGCGGAGGGCGCGACCCGCCAGGTGCCGGTCTGCGCGGCCGACCAGGCCCGCCTGTCCGACGGCCAGGACCCGATGATCCGCGAGGTCGAGACGGCCTCCGGCCGCCGGCCGTACTGGGACGCGGGCCCGGCCTACGGCCCCTGGGCCGGCGGCTACTTCGGCGGCGGCATCCTTCCCGGCCTGCTCGTCGGCACCCTGCTCGGCAGCGCCATGGCCACCCCCTCCTACGCCGCCGACTACGGCTCGGGCTACGGCGACTTCGGCGGCTATCAGGGCGGCGACGTCTCCGGCGCGGACTTCAACACGGACGACTTCAGCGGCGGCTTCGGAGGATTCGGCGGCGGTGACTTCGGCGGGGGAGGGGACTTCGGAGGCGGGTTCTGAGATCCGTACGCGGACACGGGACGGGCCCGGTGCCGATACGGCACCGGGCCCGAACGTCTGTGGAGCGCGGGGCGGTCGTCCGCCCTAGAGCGTGGCCGCCGCCGAGGCGATCGCCGAGGCGAAGGTGGACACCTCGGTGTACACGCCGGGGGCGTTCGGGCGCGCGCAGCCGATGCCCCAGCTGGTTATGCCGACCTGGACCCAGGCGCCGGCCGCGTCACGGCGGAACATCGGGCCGCCGGAGTCGCCCTGGCAGGTGTCCACACCGCCCGCGGTGTACCCGGCGCAGATCTCCTCGTTGGCGATGAGGCCGCTGTAGCCGCTGTACGAGCGGCAGGTGGCGTCACTGACGAACGGCACGTCCGCCTTGAGCAGGTAGCGCTGCTGGGCGCCGCCCTCGCGGGCCGCACCCCAGCCGGCGATGGTGAAGGTGCCGGTGTTGTACTGCGCGGTGGTGGCGAGTTTCAGGGTCGGCAGGTTGATCGGCTGGGCGAGCTTGATGAGCGCCCAGTCCTTTCCGTTGCCGTTGTAGCCGGGGGCTCGGTAGACCTTGGTGGAGCGGACCTGGACCCGGCCGCTGGTGGACTGCAGGTCCACCACACCGGCGGTCGCGGTGATGCCGGTGTTGTTGCCGCTGGCGCCCACGCAGTGCGCGGCGGTCAGCACGATCTGCTGGGAGTACAGCGCGCCGCCACAGCCCATCGACAGCCGGACCATGAACGGGAACTCGCCCTGCGCGGCACGGGTGCCGCCGACCACGGGCGAGGGGGCCGCCTGCGCGGCCGACACGGGCTGAAGGCTGACGACCGCGAGCGTGGCGGCGGCGGCGACCGCGCATCTCTTGAGGGCCTTGAGGAAAGTCTTCACCTTGACGCCTTCCGTGGGGGGTCCGGGGATGCGGGAATGTCAGGCGCATGTCAATTCCCGTGGGAAGATTATGAGAACGCTGTGACCCTCCACACAAGCACCACAATCCGGCCAACCCGCGGTGGCTCACGGGCGCCCCCGCGCCCGTCCCGGCCGTCAGATCGGCGGGCTCACCGGTCGGGCAGCGCCGGACACTCGTCCCACGTCAGATCCCGCCCCACGAAGCGCGGCCGCTCGAAGGGCCACTCCTCGGCGATCCACCGCGGCACGAACAGGTCCAGTGCCCGCTCCACTCGGCGGCCGACCTCGCTGTCCACCACCCACCAGGAGATCTGGGCGTCCCCCCGGCCCTCCCGCCGTGATGGACGGCGCGTCAGGCCGCCTGGAGCGGCACGCCGCGGAGATCGACGCGCACGAATCCTTCAACTACACCGTGGAGAGATCGGCCGCGGGTGATGGCCGTCCCCCTCGGGGATCGCGACGCGCAGGGGATGTACGAAGGCGGGTGGCAACCAGGTCATCGGCGCAACGTGCCACAGCCTGGCTGACATGCACCCGACCGGGGTGGACGAGCCGGAACGACGAGCGCCCGCCCCCTCCTCGGGGGAGTGGAGGGCGGGCGCGCTCGGCAGACGTCAAGGGCGGGCGTCCCGCCGTCAGGCGTTCTTGATGGCCGAGATGTCGAAGTTGAGCTTGATCTTGTCGGAGACCAGGACGCCGCCCGTCTCCAGCGCGGCGTTCCAGGTCAGGCCCCACTCGGAGCGCAGGATCTCGGCCTTGCCCTCGAAGCCGACGCGGTCGTTGCCGAAGGGGTCCTTCGCGGTGCCGTTGAACTCCAGGTCGATCGTGATCGGCTTGGTGACACCGAGGATCGAGAGGTCACCGGTGATGCGGTAGTCGTCGCCACCGAGCGCCTCGGCCTTGGTGGAGCGGAACGTCATCGTCGGGAACTGCTCGGTCTGGAAGAAGTCGGCGCTCTTCAGGTGGCCGTCACGGTCGTCGCTGCCGGTGCTGATGCTGTCCATCTTGACGTCGAGGGTGGCCGTGGACCGCGACGGGTCGGTGCCGTCCAGGTGCAGCGCGCCGGTGAAGTCGAGGAACTTGCCCTTCACGTTCGTCACCATGGCGTGCCGGGCGACGAAGCCGATCGAGGTGTGCGAGGGGTCGATCGTGTAGTCGCCGGTCAGGGCGGCCAGCTCCGGGTTCACGTCGGTGGCCTTGGCCGTGGTGCCGCTGTTCCTGCTGCCGAAGATACCCATGATGTGCTCCTTGGGGACGGGGCTGTTGAATGTTCAACCATGCCAACGACAGCGACCGTAGACCTATTCCGTTCAACTTTCAACCTCATCGCCGGAGTGTCGCGATAGGCTCACGTGTCACTCCACGGATGGCATCGGCCGGACATGAATCTTGCGTGGCTCAGAGCCGGCCAGTTTGTGTGACCTCTACAACGCCAAGGCCCTCTGAGCAGTCGGAACGCGTACATGCCGCCTCGGTTCTGTTCAGGGGTACCAGGAAAACGACCCGGAGACTGTACGGAGTCGACGGCTCGCTTTCCTCGCTCCTCTTCGTAAGGTCGCTACATGACCGTTTTGGATGAGGCGACGGGTGAGTCGACGAGCGAGGCGACCGGCGAGCCGACGGACGCTCGCGGGCGAGTGGCCGAACTGCACGAGATCCGCGCGCAGGCGGTGGCCGGCCCCAGCGAGCGGGCGACCGAGGCACAGCACGCCAAGGGCAAGCTGACCGCCCGCGAGCGCATTGAGCTGCTGCTCGACCCGGACTCCTTCCGAGAGGTCGAGCAGCTGCGCCGGCACCGGGCGACCGGCTTCGGCCTGGATACCAAGAAGCCGTACACCGACGGTGTCATCACCGGCTGGGGCACGGTGGAGGGCCGCACGGTCTTCGTCTACGCCCACGACTTCCGCATCTTCGGCGGTGCCCTCGGCGAGGCCCACGCGACGAAGATCCACAAGATCATGGACATGGCCATCGCGGCCGGCGCCCCGCTGGTCTCGCTCAACGACGGTGCCGGTGCCCGGATCCAGGAGGGCGTCAGCGCCCTCGCCGGCTACGGCGGCATCTTCCAGCGCAACACCAAGGCGTCCGGTGTCATCCCGCAGATCAGTGTGATGCTGGGCCCGTGCGCCGGCGGGGCGGCGTACTCGCCCGCCCTCACCGACTTCGTCTTCATGGTCCGCGAGACCTCGCAGATGTTCATCACCGGCCCCGACGTGGTCAAGGCGGTGACCGGCGAGGAGATCACCCAGAACGGCCTCGGCGGCGCCGACGTGCACGCCGAGACCTCGGGCGTCTGCCACTTCGCGTACGACGACGAGGAGACCTGCATCGCCGAGGTGCGCTACCTCCTCTCCCTGCTCCCGCAGAACAACCGGGAGAACCCGCCCCGGGTCGACTCCTCCGACGCCCCCGAGCGCCGCTCAGACGTCCTGCTGGACCTGGTCCCGGCGGACGGGAACCGGCCGTACGACATGACGAAGGTCATCGAGGAGATCGTCGACGACGGCGACTACCTGGAGGTCCACGAGCGCTGGGCGCGCAACATCATCTGCGCGCTGGCCCGGCTGGACGGCCAGGTCGTGGGCATCATCGCCAACCAGCCACAGGTGCTGGCGGGTGTCCTGGACATCGAGGCCAGCGAAAAAGCTGCACGCTTTGTCCAGATGTGTGACGCCTTCAACATCCCGATCGTCACTTTCCTGGACGTCCCCGGGTTCCTTCCCGGCGTCGACCAGGAGCACGGCGGAATCATCCGCCACGGGGCGAAGCTGCTGTACGCGTACTGCAACGCGACCGTGCCCCGGATCTCCCTGATCCTGCGCAAGGCGTACGGAGGTGCCTACATCGTCATGGACAGCCAGTCCATCGGTGCGGACCTCACCTACGCCTGGCCGACGAACGAGATCGCCGTGATGGGCGCGGAGGGTGCCGCCAACGTCATCTTCCGCCGCCAGATCGCCGACGCCGAGGACCCCGAGGCCATGCGGCAGAAGATGGTCAAGGAGTACAAGTCCGAGCTCATGCACCCGTACTACGCGGCCGAGCGCGGTCTCGTGGACGACGTCATCGACCCGGCGGAGACCCGCGAGGTACTGGTCCGGTCCCTGGCGATGCTGCACACCAAGCACGCCGACCTGCCCTCGCGCAAGCACGGCAACCCCCCGCAGTAACCCAGCGGACTTTCCGCGGCACCCCCGCGGAAACCTCATCCACGGAGACTGACTGCCATGAGCACCCCTGACATCCGCGTCGAGAAGGGCCACGCCGAGCCCGAGGAAGTCGCCGCCATCACGGCCGTCCTCCTGGCCCGCGCCGCGGCCCACACGTCCACGGCGGCCCCGGCGCACGGCGGCCGCGCGAAGGCCGGCTGGCGCCGCCTGGAGCGCGAGCCCGGTTTCCGCGCCCCGCACAGCTGGCACGGCTAGGCCGCGCCGACCGGGCGGTTCCCACAGCGCCGGGAACCGGTTCCACGACGCCAAGAGGGGCCCCTCCGCATCGGAGGGGCCCCTCTCTTGTGGTCGCGACAGGGAAAACCCGGGGCAAATGCGCCCGCGCGAAGGGCCCCCTCCGATGCGGAGAGGGCCCTTCGTCGTCGTACGGCTGCCTACCGCAGGCGCGCCATGAGCGCGTGTTCGACCAGCGTGATCAGCGCCGACTTCGCGTCCGCGCGGTGCCGGGCGTCCGTCGTGATGATCGGGGTGTCCGGGCCGATCTGGAGCGCCTCACGCACCTCGTCCGGCTGGTACGGCTGCTGGCCGTCGAAGCCGTTGAGGGCGATGACGAACGGCAGACCCGAGTTCTCGAAGTAGTCGACCGCGGGGAAGCAGTCGGCCAGGCGGCGGGTGTCCACGAGGACGATCGCGCCGATGGCGCCGCGCACCAGGTCGTCCCACATGAACCAGAAACGGTCCTGGCCGGGGGTGCCGAACAGGTACAGGATCAGGTCCTGGTCGAGCGTGATGCGGCCGAAGTCCATGGCGACCGTGGTGGTCGTCTTGTCCCCGGTGTGGGTGAGGTCGTCGATGCCGGCCGAAGCTGACGTCATGACGGCCTCGGTACGCAGCGGGTTGATCTCCGAGACGGCCCCGACGAACGTGGTCTTGCCCACGCCGAAGCCACCCGCCACCACGATCTTCGCCGAGGTGGTGGAGCGGGAAGGACCGCCGCTAGAGCTTGCGAAGTCCACTGAGCACCCTTTCGAGCAGTGTCACGTCTGGCTGGCCGCCGGCGTTCTCGTCGCCGCCGGGCTGATGGATGGCGACCAGGCCCGCCTCCGCCAAGTCGGCGACGAGGATCCTGGCCACGCCGAGAGGGATCGTCAGCAAGGCCGAGATTTCGGCCACCGACTTGATCTCCCGGCAGAGGTTGCAGATCCGCTGATGCTCGGGCAACTGGCCCTGCATCTGGTGCGGCTGCGCGGTGGTGTGCACCAGTGCCTCGATGGCGAGCTGGTACCGCGGCCTGGTGCGGCCGCCCGTCATCGCGTACGGGCGCACCAGGGGGTTGTTCGACGCCCCTGCGGGCGCCGGCTCAGGGGTGCGGCGTTGCGGCTGCACCGGCTGGATGCGCGGCGCGTTCGGCTGGTCGTACGGCGAGGGACCAGGGCCCTGCGGGGCGTACGGCTGCCGGTGGCTCGGTGTGGAGGGGAAGTTGTACCGGTTCCGGGAACCGTCGTTCTGCCCCTGGCCAGGGCCGTACGACCAGTTGCCCGATGATGAACCGCTTGGGGGTGTTGCCACTTTCTCCTCCTCCGACTGTGCCGGGCACCCATCGTTGCGGAGCCGCGTCCCGAAACCTTACGGCCACGGGACGCGAAATCGCACCGTCTGTCTCTTAGTTGAGAAGGCTTCCTTGGAGCTCCGCACGAAGATCAGGAGTCAGGACCGTGCCCGCGCGGTCCACCAGAAGCGCCATCTCGTACCCAATGAGGCCGATGTCCGCTTCAGGGTGCGCAAGAACCGCGAGGGACGACCCGTCGGAAACGGACATGATGAAGAGGAATCCTCGCTCCATCTCCACAACTGTCTGGTTCACGTGGCCGCCCTCGAAGATGCGCGAGGCGCCGGCGGTCAGTGAGGTCAGACCGGAGGCGACGGCCGCGAGCTGGTCGGCACGGTCGCGGGGAAAGCCTTCGGACATCGCCAGAAGGAGTCCGTCGGCGGAGACCACCACCGTGTGGGACACCCCGGGGGTGTTGTCCACGAAGTTGGTGATCAACCAGTTCAGGTTCTGTGCCGCCTGGCTCATCGGGCTCACACTAACGCTCCTGGTTGTAGGTGCTGTCAGGACCGAAGCCCTGGCCGTTCGTTTCACTTCCTGCGCTGCGTCCCCGCTGGACTCCCCGGCGCAGGTTGCTCAACCTGCCCCGGACGTCCTCGGGAGCGCGGGAGACCTGGGGGCCGCCCTGCGGGGTCGACTCCGCGGTGCCCTCGACCAGATTGGCCTTGGGTACCCGCCGCGGCAGGCCGGAGGAGGTGACCCCGCCCGCCTTGGGCTTGCGCAGCTGCGAGGCCTGCTGCCAGCGCTCGTCGTTGGCCGAGCGCCAGCTGTCGTCGGCGTCGCCGTCCGCCGGAGGGGCCGGCGTGTCCTGGTTCGTGGACCGGCCGGCCGCCTGGCCGCCACCGGTGGCTCCCCGGCGGGGAAGCCCGGCGTCGGTCAGCGCGTGCGGAGCGGAGTGGCCCGGCCCCGGACGCTCGAAGCCTACGCGGTCCCGCTCACCCGCGTCAGCGGCCTGCGTGGCTTCCGCTTCGGGAGCGTACTGGTCGCCGTAGCCGTTCTGGTAGCCGTCACGCTGCGGCCAGTCACCCTGGTAGGACGGCTCTTCGAAGGCCGAGAAGGAGTCCGGGGAGGCGGCCGGAGCGGCCGAGGGCTTCTCCTGGACCGGCTCCGCATAACCCGGTTCCGGGTAACCGCCGTTGGTCGGGAAACCATCGCTCTGCGGCATCCCGTTCGGCGCGTAGTACTGCTCGTCGTACGACTGCTGCTGCTGGTTCTCGTACGACGTCTGCTCCTGGTACCCCGGCTGCTGACCGTAGGCCGCGGCCTGGTCGGGATAGGCGTTCCGGCCGTCGTCGTACGGCTGACCGCCGTTGTCGTAGGCCTGGCCGGGTGCGCCGTCGTAGCCGCCGTCGCCGTAGCCCTGCCCCTCCTGCTCCGGGCCGCCGGCCTGGGCCTCCAGGGCCGCGCGGCGCTCCTCGCGCATCAGGGAGCGGCCCACCGGGTCCAGGTCGCGGATGTCGTCCGGGACCTCGGTGTAGCGGCTGTCGTCGAAGCCGAGCTCGGCGGCCGTGAGCATCGGCTGGCCGAAGTTCTCACCCTGGATCTGCTGCTCCGGGATGATCTGCGAGACGGTGAACTCGTCGCGGTCCGGGGCGTGTTCACCGCCACCGCCGTGGGTGATGGCGTCGGGGAGCATGACCAGCGAGGTGGTGCCCGCCTGCTCGCCCGAGGGGCGGAGCTGGACGCGGATGCCGTGCCGGTCGGACAGCCGGCCGACCACGAACAGACCCATGCGCTGGGAGATCGCGGCGTCCACGGTCGGCGGGTTGGCCAGCTTGTGGTTGATGTCCGCGAAGTCCTCGGCGGTCAGGCCGATGCCCTTGTCGTGGATCTCGATCATCACGCGGCCGTCGGGCAGCCGGGTCGCGGTGACGCGGACCTTGGTCTGCGGGGAGGAGAACGTGGTGGCGTTCTCCAGCAGCTCGGCCAGCAGGTGCACGAGGTCGGTCACGGCACGGCCGTGGATCTCGGCCTCGGGCACGCCGGATATCTCGATGCGCTCGTACTGCTCCACCTCGGAGGAGGCGGCGCGCACCACGTCGACCAGCGGGACCGGCTGGTCCCAGCGGCGGCCGGGCTCCTCGCCCGCGAGCACCAGGAGGTTCTCGCCGTTGCGGCGCATACGGGTGGCCAGGTGGTCCAGCCTGAAGAGGTTCTCCAGCTGGTCCGGGTCGGCCTCGTTGTTCTCCAGGTCGGTGATCAGGGTCAGCTGGCCCTCGATCAGCGACTGGTTGCGGCGCGAGAGGTTGGTGAAGATCGCGTTGATGTTGCCCCGCAGCAGAGCCTGCTCGGCGGCGAGCCGGACGGCCTCGCGGTGGACCTGGTCGAAGGCGCGGGCGACTTCGCCGATCTCGTCCGTGGAGGAGATCGGGATGGGCGAGACACGGGTGTCGACACGACCGGGGTCGGTGCGCGAGAGCTGGTCGACCAGCATCGGCAGCCGCTGCTCGGCGATGCCGAAGGCGGCGTTGCGCAGCTGGCGCATCGAGCGGCTCATCTGGCGGGCCACCATGCCGGCCAGGATGAACGCGGCGAGCAGGGCGACCACGACGATGGCGCCGGTGATGATCGCGTCCTGCTTGGCGCCGTCGGCGATGCTCGCGGCCTCGTTCACCGCGGTGTCGGCCATGTCCGACTCGATCTGCCGGTACGCGTCGTACTTGAGGGTGTTGACCGCCCACCAGTTCTCCGCGGTGATGCCCTGCTGAGCGAGCGCCTCACGGGCGGCGGGGTCGGTGCTGGTAAGACCCGCCATGGCACCGACCATCACGGCCGGGTCCGACGGCGGCGGCTGGTAGTCCGGGTTCTTGGCCAGGGCTTCCTTGGCCTGCTGCTGGGCGTCCGCCTCGATCCGCTTCTTGGCGTCCTCCAGCTTCTGCGCGTCGGCCTCGGTGCCACCGCCGATGTACTCCTCGACGGCGATGCCCTCAAGGTAGGCGTAGGAGGAGATCGCCACGCGCTGCTTGGCCAGGTCGGCGTCCTTGGGACCCGGCTTGACCAGGATGTGCGTGCCGATGGACCGCTCCAGCGACAGCGCGGCCTTGGTCAGCGAGATCGCGTAGACGGTACGGCCGTAGCTGGTGATGTTTCCGGTGCCCAGACCCAGCTCGTTGGCGAACTCCATCAGGGGGTGGGCGACCTCTACATAGCCCTCCTCCGTCTTCACGCCGTCGAGCCGTGAGGTGTACGCGACCTGGCGCAGCTGCTGGAGCTTGGGCTCCACCTCACGGAACAGGCTCAGCCGGCGCTCCAGGCCCGGCTTCTGCGGCATGTTCTGAGCGGCCGCGTCGAACGAGTCCGCGGCGGCGTCGGTCTTCTTGCGCGCCTGCGTGACCGTGGCCTGGTCGCGGCCCAGCAGCAGCGGGGCCGCGCTGAGGTCACGCTCGGTGTAGAGGGCGTCCGCGTAGGTCAGGGAGGCCCGGACCAGACGCGCGGTGCTCTCCGCGTCCTCGGCCTGCTGCCAGGTGTCGATCGAGCTCTTCACCTGGAAGCCGCCCATGACCAGGCCGACCATCACGGGGATGAGCAGAATCGCGTTCAGTCGGGTCGCCACGCGCCAGTTGCGCGGGGAGAAACGGCCGCCGCTCGAAGCGGGCGCGGCCACCTGCTCCGAACCGGGCACAGCGGGGGCGGGCGCCGCTCCGCGCGGCGGCGGGGTGAAGTTGCCCCGGGCGGGCGGCTCGGGACCTTTGTTGCTTCGCCTCACTCGACCAACAACCTCTCGGCGGCGGGCACCTACGTCGTGCCGCAGTGTCTCAGAGCCCAGTTCGCCATCGACCACTGAGTACGTCTTTGACCTTTGGGCAGTCCAGGCATTCCAGCACGTCGACCTGCGCTCTTCCAAACATGGGAAAGGGCGGATTCGTGCTGACGCAGGCCCTAGATAAAACGGTCATAAAGAGCGAGCCCCGTCAAATGACGGGGCTTTCGTGCGCGCAGCGACACCACATGACCGCGACGCGTGGCGGGACTCCTCGATTCCTCTGCCGAAACGTTATGAACACCGAAGCCGACCGTGTCAAAGGCCACAGCCGGCTCCGCCGCCTCGATGATGACGCCTACGGCAACTGCCGTACGGCACAGAATATTTGAGTCGCTACTTCAGCCGTGCCATCAACGCGTGCTCCACCAGCGTGATCAGCGCGGACTTGGCGTCTGCCCGGTGCCGGGCGTCGGTGGTGATGATGGGGGTGTCCGGGCCGATCTGCAGTGCCTCGCGGACCTCCTCCGGAGCGTACGGCTGCTGACCGTCGAAGCCGTTGAGGGCGACGACGAACGGCAGGCCGCTGTTCTCGAAGTAGTCCACCGCCGGGAAGCAGTCCGCCAGCCGGCGGGTGTCCACCAGCACCACCGCGCCGATGGCGCCCCGGACCAGGTCGTCCCACATGAACCAGAAGCGGTCCTGACCCGGCGTACCGAAGAGGTACAGGATCAGGTCCTGGTCCAGCGTGATGCGGCCGAAGTCCATCGCCACCGTGGTGGTGGTCTTGTCCCCGGTGTGCGTGAGGTCGTCGATGCCCGCGCTCGCGGACGTCATGACGGCTTCGGTGCGCAGCGGGTTGATCTCCGAGACGGCGCCTACGAACGTGGTCTTGCCCACGCCGAAGCCGCCGGCCACCACGATCTTGGCAGAGGTGGTGGCACCTCTCGGTTCAGAGCTTGCGAAGGCCACTGAGCACCCTTTCGAGCAGTGTCACGTCGGGCGCACCGCCGTTGCTCTCGTCGCCGCCCGGCTGGTGGACGGCGACGAGTCCGGCCTCGGCGAGGTCCGCGACGAGGATGCGGGCCACCCCGAGCGGCATGGCGAGCAGCGCCGAGACCTCGGCGACCGACTTCACCTCGCGGCACAGGTGGCAGATGCGCTGGTGCTCCGGGAGCAGCCCCATGAGCGCTGCCGGGTCGGCCGTCGTGCTGATCAGCGCCTCCAGGGCGAGCTGATAGCGCGGCCGGGTCCGGCCGCCGGTCATCGCGTACGGACGAACCAGCGGCTGGTCGCCCTCGTCCCCGTACGGATCTGCGTACGGATCATGAGAGGCGGTGGGCGGGGTCATGAATCCTCCGGGCGGGACAGCAAGTTGGTCAGGCGTGCCGTCTGACGGGGGCCGGTGGGGGGATTGTGGCGGCCGGACGGTGATTTGGTGAGACGGGTGGATCCGGGGGCGTTAGTGGAGCAGACTTCCTTGCAGTTCGGCGCGGAGGTCCGGCGTGAGCACTGCTCCCGCGCGGTCCACCAGTAGCGCCATCTCGTAGCCGACGAGGCCGATGTCGCACTCGGGGTGTGCGAGAACGGCGAGGGACGAGCCGTCAGAGACGGACATGAGGAAAAGGAATCCTCGCTCCATCTCCACGACGGTCTGTGCCACGTCGCCGCCCTCGAAGATCCGGGACGCCCCGGCTGTCAACGAGGTGAGTCCCGACGCGACGGCCGCGAGTTGGTCGGCGCGGTCGCGCGGAAAACCCTCCGACATCGCCAGGAGGAGACCGTCGGCGGACACGACGACGGTGTGGGACACCCCGGGGGTGTTGTCCACGAAGTTGGTGATCAACCAGTTCAGGTTCTGTGCCGCCTGGCTCATCGGACTCAACTAACGCTCCTGCTGGTGAGTGGGGCTCGGGAAACTGCCCGTCTGGCCGGACCCGGCCTGACGGCCCTGTGCGATACCCCGACGGAGGTTGGTCAGCCGGCCGCGCACGTCCTGTGGGGCGCGCGAGACCTGCGGACCGCTCTGGTGCGGCTGCTGCTGTGCGGTGCCCGGGACGAGATTCGCCCGGGGTACGCGGCGCGGCAGACCGGAGGTGGTGACGCCGCCCGCAGCCGGTTGCCGCACACGCTCTGCCTGCCGGACGAGTTCGTCGTTCGGCGAGCTGCGCCATGCGGGGGCGGCGGGACGCTGGGAAGCCGGGGGACCCTGCGGTGCCTGCGGGGCCGGCGCGGAGCCGTTGCCCTGCGGACGCTGGGCCCGGACCGGCGGGGACTGCTGGCCGGCCTGGCCCTGCGGGCCCGCCTGACCCTGGGGAGCCGGCTGGCCCTGCTGGCCGCGGAACCAGTTCGTCTCCAGCGTGTCGTACAGCGGCGTACGCCCGTCGCCGGGGCCCGAGGCCGGTGGCAGTGCCTCCGGCTCCTGGCGGGCGTGCCGCTGCTGGGGACGCTGCGGGGCCGGCGGCCGCTGGCCACCGAAGTCACCCTGCGGACGCTCGAACTGGCCGGTGGCCGACGGGTTCTGGTGTCCGGGCAGTGAGTGCTGTCCCGTGGACGAGCCGTCGTACCCGGCGTACTGGCCGGTAGCCCCGTTGTCGTAGCCCGACGGAGCGGGGAACTGGCCCGTGAACCCGTTGTCGTAGCCCTGCGGCGCGTACTGACCGTTCACGCCGTTGTCCTGCCGCTGCTGCGGCGCCGGGTACTGACCGGTCGAGCCGTTGTCGTAGGCCTGCGGTACGGCGAACTGGCCCGTGTTGGACGGGTTGTTCGGGTCGCTCTGGCCGCCCGGGTTGCCGAAGACGTCCGAGCGGACGAACGACCCGCCGCCTTGCTGGTTGTTCGGGCCCTGGCGCGGGAAGTCCGCGGGGCCGCCCGGGTTCTGGCGGTCGTCCATGCGGGGAACCGCGGGGATCTCCGAGGTGGCGCCCGGGCCGTGCCGGTCGTCGATCCTCGGCATCGGGGCCGTCTGGGACGGGTCCCGCTGCTCGTCGTGACCGCGCGGGGTGTCCAGCGCGGCACGCGGCACCGGCGGCTGCGCGTTCTCGTCGCTCCAGCTCGGGCGCTGCTGCTCGGGGCTGCCAGGCAGTTCGGCCCGCGCTCCGCCACGCGGCGGGAGCTGCGCCTGACGGCCACGCCGACCGCGCTCGCCACCGGCGTTCCCGTTGCCGCGCTGCGGCCCCACGGGGCCGCGGGTCTCCTGGCCCGGCGGGGGAACCGGCGCCTGGGCGTTGCCCGCACCGGCGCCCGGCCGGCCCTGCTGCGGGGCCGGGGGAGTCTGCGGTCCACGTGCCCCGCCCGGGGCACCGCCCGAGTCGCGGCCCGGCAATGCGGCCCGCGGACCCTGTCCGGCGGCGAGCCGGCCACCGCCGGACGCACCGGCGCCGAGAGCCCCGGCGCCCGGCGCTCCCGCGCCCAGCGAGGAGCCGTTGCCACGGCGGGCCGCGGCCACACCGGCGGCGGCCTGCGCCGCGGCCGGTCCGCCCGTGCCACCGGGGCCGCCCTGACCGGGCTTGCCCTGCGGCTTGCGGCCGCCCTGGGCCACGTCGACCGGCAGCATGACCAGCGCGGTCGTACCACCGGAGTCGGACGGGCGCAGCTGGATGCGGATGCCGTGGCGCTGCGAGAGGCGGCCGACCACGAACAGACCCATGCGGCGGGAGACGGAGACGTCCACGGTGGGCGGCGCGGCGAGCCGCTCGTTGATCTGGGCCAGGTCCTCGGGGGAGAGGCCGATGCCGGTGTCGTGGATCTCGATCAGCACGCGGCCGTCGGGCAGCGCGTGACCGGTGACCTTGACCTTGGTCTGCGGCGAGGAGAACGAGGTCGCGTTCTCCAGCAGCTCGGCCAGCAGGTGCACGAGGTCGTTGACGACACGGCCGGCCACTTCGGTGGTCGGCACGGAGGCCAGCTCGATGCGCTCGTACTGCTCCACCTCGGACGCGGCGGCGCGGAGCACGTCGACCAGCGGGACCGGACGGGTCCAGCGGCGGCCGGGCTCCTCACCGGCGAGGACGAGGAGGTTCTCGCCGTTCCGGCGCATACGGGTGGCGAGGTGGTCCAGCTTGAACAGCGAGGCCAGCTGGTCCGGGTCCGCCTCGCGGGACTCCAACTCGGAGATCAGGGACAGCTGGCGCTGGATAAGGCCCTGGGAGCGGCGCGAGAGGTTGGTGAACATCGCGTTGACGTTGCCCCGCAGCAGGGCCTGCTCGGCGGCGAGGCGGACCGCCTCGCGGTGCACGTCGTCGAAGGCGGTGGCCACACGGCCGATCTCGTCGCGGGAGTGCACACCGACCGACTCCACGGACGTGTCGACGTCCTGCGGGTCGGACTCGGACAGCTGCTTGACCAGCTCGGGCAGCCGCTCCTGGGCGACCTTGGTCGCGGTGTCCTCCAGGCGCCGCAGCGAGCGGATCATGGAGCGGGCCACCACGAAGGCACCCACCAGTGACACGCCGAGCACGATCAGGACCAGCGCACCGGAGATGATCGCTTCGCGCTCCGACTCGCTGCGCAGCTCGCGCGCCTTCTGCTCCATGTCCTCCAGCAGCGTGCGCTCGATGTTCTTCATCTGCTGGATCTTGGTGGAGCTGTCGTCCAGCCAGTCCCGGTACGACCGCTTCTCCAGGCCCGCCAGGCCGTTCTCGCGGCTGAGCGCGCGGCTGGCGTACTTGTCGGTGGCCTCGATGGTCGCGTTGCCCTGGTCGATGGGCTTGAGCAGCTCCTCGGCGCCGTCGCCGTAGATGCTGGAGAAGCTGCGCAGTTCGGAGACCTGGCTCTCCAGACCCGACTCGGCGTACAGCCGGTCGTTCTCGGAGAGGTCACCGAAGGTCTTGTTGCTGGCGGGCAGGGCCGCAGCCAGGACCGCGCGCTGGATCGACGCGTACTCCTTGGCGGAGGAGAACGCGGACAGGGCGCGGGTGCGCTGGATCATGTCCGGGTTGCTGGTCGCCTCGGCCATGTCCTGCGAGAGGTCCAGCAGGTGCGTGATGAGGCGGTGGTAGGCCTCCACGGTCTGCGTGGAGTTGCCCTCGGCCTCGTAGGCGTTGTTGCGGATCTCGTTGAGGCTGTTCAGGTCGCGGGCGAGGCCGACGAGGCTGTCGCGCACACCCTGGAGGTTGCCGTCCTTGCTGGCGGAGTCGACCTCCTCGGACGCGGCGAGGAAGTTGTCGAGCGCCCGGTCCGTCTTGTCCTGGAAGCCCTTGACCGTGATCGCGCTGGCGGTCGAGCCGTGCGCCAGCGGGCCGGCGGACTGGTCGCGCTCCTCCTGGAGCGCGGCGGCCAGTTCGGTCGCCTGCTTGGTCATCTCGGTGAGCAGCTTCATGTTGTCGAGCTGCTCGATGTCGTCCATGGACTGGCTGATGCGCAGCGCGCCGAGCGAGGTGGCCGCGACCACCGGGAGCGTCAGCAGAGCCACCAGGCGGGTCGAGATGCGCCAGTTGCGCAGCGCTATTCGTGGCCCTGGACCCGTCGCGCCCTGCGGTGGCTTCACCGCCGGAGCGGACGCCGGTGAGCCCGTGGACGCCGGGGCGCCCGGGCGACCGGAGGCCGTGGACGCACCGGAGCGCCCGGAGCGCGGACCACCGTCACCGGACGGGGCCGGGCCCTGGGCGTGCTGGGGCGAGGAACCGCGGTCGGTCCCGCCGTGCGGCTCCGGCTCCGCCGAAGCACTGCCATCCCTCTTGAAACGTCCCTGCACTAGCGTCGCAACCTCTGGACCAGGCGCCCCTCCGCGTGAACGGAAGGACGGTGTCGGCGTGGTCGGGAGCGCCCTGAATACGCACCCGGGTGGTCGTGAGTGACCGGCGCTGGATTCCCCCTCTCGCCGCTCACTCGTCAGGAGCGACGCTGATTCGCGCCCCCTGCGCGCCGGCTCGATCCTGCGGCGGTCCGTGGAATTCCAGCACAGTGCAGGATCTCCAACAAGGCCAGTTGGTCAGGCTGTGACCTCCGTGACACCACGTGAGGGTGACGTCACGACTTGTAGAGCGGGCTCCGCCTTATAGCGGACATAACCTAACGAGTCGTCGGAGCTCGCCGGGTGTCCCAGTCGCCATGATCAGGAGCGGAATGCGCGCTTCAGGGGCCCAATGTCCGTTTCGTTGGTATGAGTTGCGAGCCGGAATTGACCGTTTTGAGCTCTGGTTCGTGAGGAAACTCACACCGAACTCGGGGACCCTTCCCGCCGTCGGCGGGGAATCGGATGTTTAGCCTGACGCTTTACAAGAGACAACGTTCTGCCAACCGGCGCTTCCGGCGCCCCGCACACGACAGGGTCGAGTACAACCGTGAAGACGACGACGATGTTCCGCACGACTGCCAACCCGCGGCGTACCACCCTGGCGCACCTCGAGGGCACCGACGACCTGGCGCCCCTGGACCTCCCCGAGCACTCCGTCGACCTCCCCGCCCGGACGGCCAACCCCCGGCGCACGATCCTCATGGACGTCCCGGTCGGGGCCGCGGCGGCCGAGTAGCGCCGACCACCCCACCGGGCGCCCCGCACGGCAATTGCGCGGGGCGCCCGCCCTTTGCCGCGT
Source organism: Streptomyces sp. NPDC086077 (assembly GCF_040686175.1). NCBI lineage: Bacteria > Bacillati > Actinomycetota > Actinomycetes > Kitasatosporales > Streptomycetaceae > Streptomyces > Streptomyces sp. NPDC086077. The sequence goes on from NZ_JBFBJT010000050.1 coordinate 19,957, forward strand.
TAGCCTGGAGCGATCAGACTCCACCCAGCTCAGGTAAGGGGCGCAAGGATCCCGTGCGCATCGCCAGGTTCTCCATCGACGGGAACGTCGCCTTCGGCGCGGTCGAGGGCGACAAGCCGGACGAGCTCGTTCTCGACATCATCAGGGGCATCCCCTTCGCGGACTTCGAGCTCTCCGGCACCAAGGTGCCGCTGAGCAAGGTACGGTTGCTGCCGCCGGTCCTGCCCAGCAAGGTCGTCGCCTTCGGCCGCAACTACGCCGAGCACGCGCGTGAACTCGGCAACGACGTGCCCGACGCGCCGTTCGCCTTCTTCAAGCCGTCCACCTCGGTGATCGGCTCCGGGGACGAGATCCAGTACCCCTCCTTCTCCGAGGAACTCCACCACGAGGCCGAGCTGGCCGTCGTCATCGGCCGCCTGTGCCGCGAAGTCCCGCGTGAGCGCGTCAGGGACGTCATCCTCGGCTACACCTGCGCCAACGACATCACCGCCCGTGACGTCCAGCGGCGCGAGAAGCAGTGGGCCCGGGCCAAGGGCTTCGACACCGCCTGCCCGCTCGGCCCCTGGGTGGAGACCGACCTGGAACCGGGCGACCTGACCATCCAGCTGACCGTCAACGGACAGCAACGCCAGCTCGGCCGCACGAGCGAGATGATCCACCCGATCGAGGATCTGATCGTCAACATCTCCGAGGCCATGACGCTGCTCCCCGGCGACGTGATCCTCACGGGCACCCCCGCGGGGGTCGGCCCCCTCGCTGTCGGCGACGAGGTCTCCGTCAGCATCGAAGGCATCGGCACTCTCACCAACAAGGTTGTCAAGCGTGGCTAGCGCACCCGGCTCCCCCTCCCCCAAGTCCTCGACTCCGCTCGGACAGGGGGTACCCCCACGCGTCCGTTTCTGCCCCTCGCCCACCGGTAACCCGCACGTGGGCCTGGTCCGCACCGCCCTGTTCAACTGGGCGTTCGCCCGGCACCACGGCGGCACCCTGGTCTTCCGCATCGAGGACACCGACGCGGCCCGCGACTCCGAGGAGTCCTACGAGCAGCTGCTCGACGCGATGCGCTGGCTGGGCTTCGACTGGGACGAGGGCCCCGAGATCGGCGGCCCGCACGCGCCGTACCGCCAGTCGCAGCGCATGGACCTGTACGAGGACGTCGCCCACAAGCTCCTCGACGGTGGCTACGCCTACCACTGCTACTGCTCCCAGGAGGAGCTCGACAGCCGCCGCGAGGCAGCGCGCGCCGCCGGCAAGCCGTCCGGCTACGACGGCCACTGCCGCGAGCTGACCCCGGCGCAGCTCGAGGAGTACAAGGCCCAGGGCCGCGCGCCCATCGTCCGCTTCCGGATGCCCGACGAGGTGATCACCTTCACCGACCTGGTCCGCGGCGAGCTGACCTTCACCCCGGAGAACGTCCCGGACTACGGCATCGTCCGCGCCAACGGCGCCCCGCTCTACACGCTGGTCAACCCGGTCGACGACGCCCTGATGGAGATCACCCACGTCCTGCGCGGCGAGGACCTGCTCTCCTCCACCCCTCGGCAGATCGCCCTCTACAAGGCGCTGACCGAGCTGGGCATCGCCAAGCGCACCCCGGAGTTCGGCCATCTGCCGTACGTGATGGGCGAGGGCAACAAGAAGCTCTCCAAGCGTGACCCGCAGTCGTCGCTCAACCTCTACCGCGAACGCGGCTTCCTCCCGGAGGGCCTTCTCAACTACCTCTCCCTCCTGGGCTGGTCGCTCTCCGCCGACCAGGACATCTTCACGACGGACGAGATGGTCGCGGCCTTCGACGTCACGGACGTGAACCCCAACCCGGCCCGCTTCGACCTCAAGAAGTGCGAGGCGATCAACGGCGACCACATCCGGCTGCTGGACGTGAAGGACTTCACCGAGCGCTGCCGTCCGTGGCTGCAGGCCCCGTTCGCCCCGTGGGCCCCGGAGGCCTTCGACGAGCTGAAGTGGCAGGCCGTCGCCCCGCACGCGCAGACCCGCCTGAAGGTCCTGTCCGAGATCACCGACAACGTCGACTTCCTGTTCCTGCCGGAGCCGGTGTTCGACGAGGCCAGCTGGACCAAGGCCATGAAGGAGGGCTCCGACGCCCTGCTGCGCACCGCCCGCGAGAAGCTGGACGCGGCCGACTGGGCCGGCCCGGAGTCGCTGAAGACGGCGGTCCTTGAGGCCGGCGAGGCCCACGGCCTCAAGCTCGGCAAGGCCCAGGCCCCGGTCCGCGTCGCCGTCACCGGCCGTACGGTCGGCCTGCCGCTCTTCGAGTCCCTGGAGATCCTCGGCAAGGACAAGACCCTGGCCCGCATCGACGCGGCCCTGGCGAAGCTCGCGGCGTAGCGCCCGCACAGGTGAGGGGCGGCACCCGGCAGCGGTGCCGCCCTTTCGCCGTACCCGCCCGGAACCCGTGGTCGCCGGGTTACCGTCAGGCCATGAGCATTCGGGCCGTGGTCTGGGACGTCGACGACACGCTGTTCGACTACACGACCGCGGACCGCGCCGGTATGCGCGCACACCTGGCGGCCGAGGGCCTGCTCGACGCGTACGAGAGCGCCGAGCAGGCCCTCGCTCAGTGGCGGGCGGTCACCGACAGCCAGTGGGCGCGGTTCGCGGCCGGCGAGGTGTCCTTCGAGGGGCAGCGACGCGACCGGGTGCGCGTATTCCTGGACCGGGAACTCACCGACGCCGAGGCGGAGGCCTGGTTCGAGCGGTACATCGGGCACTACGAGGCCGCCTGGGCGCTCTTCCCGGACGTACTGCCCGTCCTGGACACCCTCGCCGCCAGTCACCGGCACGCGGTGCTGTCCAACTCCAGCCTGCACGTCCAGGACCGCAAACTGCGCGTGCTCGGCGTCCACGACCGCTTCGAGGCCATCCTGTGCGCCGCCGAGCTCGGCGTCTCCAAGCCGCAGGCCGGCGCCTTCCTCGCGGCTTGCGAGGCGCTGGACCTGCCGCCGCACCTGGTCGCGTACGTGGGCGATCACCCGGAGATCGACTGGCGCGGCGCCGCCGACGCCGGACTGGTGTCCGTGTGGATCGATCGCGACGGCGCGCACACCTGGGCCGACGCTCCGGCCGGCCCGCACCGGATCGCCTCGCTCGCCGAACTCCCCGCGATCCTCGGCTCCGATACTCGTTTTGGAGCCCTGTCCACCTTCAGGTAATGTTCTTCCTGCGCCGCCGGGGAGCGGGCCGAGAGGCCGGAATCCGGGGGAGCAAACTAGAACGAGAACCCCCGTAGGGGCTTGCGTTCCGGTGGCCTATGGTGTAATTGGCAGCACGACTGATTCTGGTTCAGTTAGTCTTGGTTCGAGTCCAGGTAGGCCAGCTCGCAGAGCTCATCTGCAAAGCCCCCGTTGTGTAGCGGCCTAGCACGCTGCCCTCTCAAGGCAGTAGCGCCGGTTCGAATCCGGTCGGGGGTACAGATCCTTCCCGCGAGGGCGGTCCGGGTAGCTCCCGCCGCCCTCGATGCAGGATCGCTAGGGCCCCCGTTGTGTAGCGGCCTAGCACGCCGCCCTCTCAAGGCGGTAGCGCCGGTTCGAATCCGGTCGGGGGTACTGACTGGTCTAAACCACATTGGTCTATGGTGTAATTGGCAGCACGACTGATTCTGGTTCAGTTAGTCTTGGTTCGAGTCCAGGTAGACCAGCTCGGGCCTGCGGCAACGCAGAGTCCACGCCCCCGTTGTGTAGCGGCCTAGCACGCCGCCCTCTCAAGGCGGTAGCGCCGGTTCGAATCCGGTCGGGGGTACGTGATCGATGGGCCTCCACCTCGGTGGGGGCCCATCGTCGTGTGGTCAGTGCGTGCCGAACCTGCGGCGTGACTCCTCCGCCTCCGCCAGCCTGCGCAGCGCGAGCAGCACCGGCTCGTACAGCACGGTCAGCGCCACCGCCGCCTCCACCTGCTCGTCCGCCGTCCCGCCGTACCGCTCCACGAGATCCAGATCGTTGACGGCGAGCTGTTCCATGGCGCGGGCGTACGGCTCCAAGTCCTCGAAGGCGCAGGGGTATCCGAGCCGCTCCAGGGTGGCGATCGCGTTCACCAGCATTCCGTAAGCCGGGGGCGTCACATCGGTCAGGGGGCCGTAGCCCCAGCCGAGCCGTTCCAGCAGACGGTCGGCGCGCTGCCGGGCCGTCTCGGTCGCCGGGTCGTCGAGGTCGGCGGGCTTGCCGTGAGGGAGGGCCCAGACGGCGGTGCCGAGGCGGTCGTTCTGATCCAGGGAGTCGTTGTCCAGCGCGGCGAGCACCTCGCGGGCGGAGGCGACGGAGACCCCGCCGACCTGGATCAGCGCCCGCACCAGACGCAGCCGGCGCAGGTGCTCCTCGCCGTACTCGGCCTGGGTGGCGGTGATCCGGCGGCCCGGCGGCAGCAGCCCCTCGCGTAGATAGAACTTCACCGTGGCGGTGGCGACGCCGCTTCGTCTGCTCAGCTCCGACAGCCTCATGGCCGTGCGACTCCCTTGCTCTCTCCCCTTGCGTTGCGCGTTGGAGAGTGTCACTATCCAATCATGGATAGCGGCACTATCCAATCGCTGTCCTCAAGGGCCGTTCTCTGGGGGAAGGTGGGTTTCGTCATGGCTGACAAGCCGATCGCGGGGCGTATGACCGCGGACGCGCGGGGGGAAGTCGTGGTGTTCCTGATCGGGATGCGCTTCAACAGCCTTCTGGCGGTGCGTAGTTGGTTGCCGGTGATGCGGGCCATGCCGCGCATGCTGCGGGAACTGTCGCGGGAGCGGGAGCGGGGGATGCTCGGTGCGCAGACACTGCTGGGGCCGCGGGTGCTGTACGTGGTGCAGTACTGGGAGTCGACCGACAAGCTCTTCGCGTACGCCTCGGCCGCGGGCATGGAGCACCGGCCCGCCTGGGCGGCGTTCAACCGGCGGATACGCGAGGGAAAGAACAAGGTCGGCTTCTGGCACGAGACGTACGTCGTGCCGGCGGGCGGCTACGAGTCGGTGTACGTGAACATGCCCGCCTTCGGGCTGGGCCGGGCGACCGGCGTGGTGCCGGTCGGGCGACGCGGCGAGCGGGCGGCGGAGCGGCTTCGTGCGGTCTGAGCAGAACCCGAGGCGCTGGGCGGGCTCGGAGGCGCCGGCGGAAGTACCGCCCGCGGCGCCGCCGGAACCGCTCATCCGGATCGGAGAGCAGGTAGGGGGATCAGCAGAAGCGCTGGGCGTCCTGGGAGCCTGCCGCGGCGTTGAGGCCGGCCCCGGGGGCGCCCTCGTGCGCTCCGGCCTGCCGTGTGGCTTGTGCGGCGGGCGTCCTGTGCGTCCCGAGTGGCCGTGCGGTGGGTGCGTCTTGTGCGTCTTGTGCGTCTTATGCGACGCGCCTGGTCGTGTGTGACTCGTGCGGTTGATGCGTCCCGTTCGTAGCACGTGTCCCGTGCGTCATGGGCGGCCTGTGTGTCCCGTGTGGGCGCGCCAGCGTGGCCTGCGCGTCGTGCGTCCCGTGCGGCGTGTGCAAGCCGTGCGGCCCTCGCCGCCCGCGCGACCGGTGCGGCCTCGCTGCGCGGCCCGCGTGGAGTCGGTCTGGTTGGTCTCGCAGGTCAGCCCGTGCGGCGCAGGGCCTCGGAGAGGCGGGCCGCGGAGTCGATGACCGCCTGGGCGTGCATCCGGCCGGGGTGGCGGGTCAGGCGCTCGATGGGGCCGGAGACGGAGACGGCGGCCACCACGCGGTTCGACGGGCCGCGCACGGGCGCGGAGACGGACGCCACACCCGGCTCCCGCTCGCCGATGGACTGGGCCCAGCCCCGGCGCCGCACGCCGGACAGTGCCGTCGCCGTGAAACGGGCGCCCTGCAGGCCCCGGTGCAGGCGCTCCGGCTCCTCCCAGGCCATGAGGATCTGTGCGGAGGAGCCCGCCTTCATCGTGAGCGTCGAACCGACCGGGACCGTGTCCCGCAGTCCGGACAGGCGTTCCGCGGCGGCGACGCAGATGCGCATGTCGCCCTGGCGGCGGTAGAGCTGCGCGCTCTCGCCCGTGATGTCACGGAGGTGCGTGAGCACCGGCCCGGCGGTGGCCAGGAGGCGGTCCTCACCGGCGGCCGCGGCCAGCTCGGCCAGGCGCGGTCCGAGGATGAACCGGCCCTGCATGTCGCGCGCCACCATCCGGTGGTGTTCCAAAGCCACGGCCAGGCGGTGAGCCGTGGGTCGTGCCAGTCCGGTGGCCGCGACCAGACCCGCGAGGGTGGCCGGACCGGACTCCAGAGCGCTCAGGACGAGTGCCGCCTTGTCCAGAACGCCGACGCCGCTACTGTTGTCCATGAAACGATACTTGCGTCTCACTCTGTGAAACGCAAGTTCAATTTTCGGTGGAACGCGCCACCCTTGATGTCACGAAGTCACAGCGGCCCGGTGGATGAAAGGGCCACGCGGCGGACGCGCGGAAACCGGAGCGCCGACCGCCGCTCCTCAAGATCTCTAGTTGGGTCGGCACACCTTATGTGCCGTCCGGAGGGAAAGCGATGGGTAGGACACTCGCGGAGAAGGTCTGGGACGACCATGTCGTCCGGCGCGCCGAGGGCGAGCCCGACCTCCTCTACATCGATCTGCACCTGCTGCACGAGGTGACCAGCCCGCAGGCCTTCGACGGCCTTCGCAAGAGCGGCCGGAAGGTGCGCCGTCTCGACCTGACCATCGCGACCGAGGACCACAACACCCCCACCCTCGACATCGACAAGCCCATCGCCGACCCGGTCTCCCGCGCCCAGCTGGAGACGCTGCGCAAGAACTGCGCCGACTTCGGGGTGCGCCTGCACCCGCTCGGCGACGTCGAGCAGGGCGTCGTCCACGTCGTGGGCCCGCAGCTGGGCCTGACCCAGCCCGGCACCACCGTGGTCTGCGGTGACTCGCACACCTCCACGCACGGCGCCTTCGGCGCGCTGGCGTTCGGCATCGGCACCTCGCAGGTCGAGCACGTGCTGGCCACGCAGACGCTGCCCATGGCCCGCCCGAAGACGATGGCGATCACGGTGGACGGCGAGCTGCCCGAGGGCGTCACCGCCAAGGACCTGATCCTGGCGATCATCGCCCGGATCGGCACCGGCGGCGGCCAGGGCTACATCCTGGAGTACCGCGGCGAGGCCATCGAGAAGCTCTCGATGGAGGCCCGGATGACCATCTGCAACATGTCGATCGAGGCCGGCGCCCGCGCGGGCATGATCGCCCCCGACGAGACCACGTTCGCCTACCTCAAGGGCCGCCCGCACGCCCCCGAGGGCGCCGACTGGGACGACGCGGTCGCGTACTGGAAGACCCTGAGGACCGACGACGACGCCGAGTTCGACGCCGAGGTCGTCATCGACGCCGCAGCGCTGTCGCCGTTCGTCACCTGGGGCACCAACCCCGGCCAGGGCGCGCCGCTTTCGGCGTCCGTCCCCGACCCTGCATCGTACGAAGACGCTTCGGAGCGCTTCGCCGCCGAAAAGGCCCTGGAGTACATGGGGTTGGAGGCCGGGCAGCCGCTGCGGTCCATCAAGGTGGACACCGTCTTCGTAGGCTCCTGCACCAACGGCCGCATCGAGGACCTGCGCGCCGCCGCGGACCTGCTGCGGGGCCACAAAGTCGCCGACGGCGTACGGATGCTGGTCGTGCCGGGCTCCGCACGGGTGGGTCTGCAGGCCGTCTCCGAGGGCCTGGACGTCGTCTTCAAGGAGGCCGGCGCCGAATGGCGGCACGCGGGGTGCTCGATGTGTCTGGGCATGAACCCCGACCAGCTGGCCCCCGGAGAGCGCTCGGCGTCCACCTCCAACCGCAACTTCGAGGGCAGGCAGGGCAAGGGCGGCCGTACGCATCTGGTGTCGCCGCAGGTCGCCGCCGCGACGGCGGTCCTGGGGCACCTGGCCTCCCCGGCCGACCTGGACCACGTCGAGACCCGTACGCCCGCTGGAGTCTGAGGATCATGGAAGCATTCACCACGCACACCGGCCGGGCCGTCCCGCTGCGCCGCAGCAACGTCGACACCGACCAGATCATCCCCGCCCACTGGCTCAAGAAGGTGACCCGGGACGGGTTCGAGGACGGGCTGTTCGAGGCCTGGCGCAAGGACCCGGAGTTCGTGCTCAACCGGCCGGAGCGCCAGGGTGCGACCGTGCTGGTCGCCGGCCCCGACTTCGGCACCGGCTCCTCCCGTGAGCACGCCGTCTGGGCGCTGCAGAACTACGGCTTCAAGACCGTGATCTCCTCCCGCTTCGCCGACATCTTCCGTGGCAACTCGCTGAAGAACGGCCTGCTCACGGTCGTGCTGGAGCAGAAGGTCGTGGACGCGCTGTGGGAGCTCACCGAGCGCGACCCGCAGGCCGAGGTGACCGTCGACCTGGTCGAGCGGGAGGTGCGGGCGGAGGGCGTCACCGCCTCCTTCGAGCTGGACGAGAACTCCCGCTGGCGGCTGCTGAACGGGCTGGACGACATCTCCATCACGCTGCGGAACGAGGACGACATCGCCACCTACGAGGCGGTGCGGCCCGCCTACAAGCCGCGCACGCTGAAGGTCTGAACCTTCGACCCCCGGCGGTCGACTTTCGGCCACCCCAACACCCCGGCTGTACCCCCGATCGGCCCGATCGGGGGTACAGCCTTTTTTCACACCCGGATGGCCGCACCTGGCACCCCCTGTTCCTTCAACTCGCCACGTTATGACGGTTGTTGTTGGGGTACGCGAGACTTGACAACGCGGCTTCGGCCGCGTGCCGGAGGGCCGTTCGCGGCGCCAGTTGCCCCCCGGGCAGGCGACAACTCGCCCCAGATGGCACAATCTGTGCATGGAACACGACGGCCAACTCAAGCTATATGCGGCGGTCGCGGACCAACTCAAGGAAGCGCACGCAAGGGTGCGCGCACTGCAAGTCCCGGAGGGCGTACGGATGGCGCTGACCCGGAAGCTGCTGGTCATCACGGCCGCGGCCAAGCACGACCTCGCCGATGCGACAAAGCGGCTGGAGCGGTTCATCGCCGACCTCGACGCGGGGCGATTCCCCGAAGAGGAAGGCTGAATCGCGTCAGAAGCAGCCGAGTCGGTTGCGGCACAAGGGTGATTAGCCCGTTTCGTGTTTGATTTGCGGTATATATCTGCCTAACGTGCGAAAAAGCTTGAACACTTTCGTTCTGGCGATGTCTCCGAAGGGGAAGACGTGAACAAGGCGCAGCTCGTAGAAGCGATTGCCGACAAGATGGGCGGCCGCCAGCAGGCCGCCGAAGCTGTCGACCATGTACTGGACGCCATCGTCCGCGCCGTTGTCGCAGGTGAGCGGGTGTCGGTCACCGGTTTCGGCTCGTTCGAGAAGGTCGACCGTCCGGCTCGCTACGCCCGCAACCCCCAGACGGGCGAGCGGGTTCGGGTCAAGAAGACCTCGGTGCCGCGATTCCGCGCCGGCCAGGGCTTCAAGGACCTGGTGAGCGGCTCGAAGAAGCTCCCGCGCGGTGGCGAGGTGGCCGTCAAGAAGGCGCCCAAGGGGAGCCTGACCGGCGGTGCCGCTGCCACGGTCAAGAAGGCCGCGGCCAAGAAGACCACCAAGGCGGCCGCGAAGAAGGCCACCACGGCAAAGAAGGCGACGGCCAAGAAGACCACGGCCGCCGCGAAGAAGACCACCCCCGCGAAGAAGACGACCGCCAAGAAGACCTCGGCGACCGCCAAGACCACCGCCGCGACGAAGACCACCGCCAAGAAGGCGACGGCCAAGAAGGCCCCGGCGAAGAAGGCGACGGCCAAGAAGGCCCCCGCCAAGAAGACGTCGGCACGCAAGACCACCGCCAAGAAGGCCACCGCCCGCAAGTAGACGAGGGCGCAGGGTACTCACGCGCCGGGCCGGACTCCGTCGAGGAGCCCGGCCCGCGGCGTGTTCAGGGGCAGGTCAGAGGGTCTGCAGAGTCACCAGCGTGATCCTCGGGCTCTCCTTCGGCCCCTCCACCTCGATCCGGACCCGCTGCCCGGGCCGCAGCAGCCGCAGCCCGCCCGCGTCGAACGCGGCGGCGTCGAAGGGCACCGGAGTCCCGTCGTCGAGCAGAACCTGCCCGCTGCGCGTCCCGGCGTCGTACGTGTAAGCGGTGGCGTGCATGACCGCAGCCTACTGCCCGGAAATCAGCAGTCGCGCGGCCGCCTCGGTGGTACGCGGCCCCACCCCGAGCGCGAGTGCCGTGCGCAGGTCGTCGGCGGTGTCCACGTCCTGGCGTACGGAATCCACGCCCGCGAGACCGAGTTCCACCGCTCCGCCGCCGCGATGGCGGGCCCGCGAATCCGTACCGAATGCCGGGAGCAATTCCCGGCCCGGCGCCGCCGCCAGCAGGGTCGTACCGATTGCCGCCGCATCCGCGAGAAATGCCCGCGGAAATTCCGCGGCCGCGGTCAGGACCTGGGCCAATTCCGCCGGGCGCAGCGCCGGGAGATCGGCGTTCAGGACCGCGACCGGGCTTTCCGGACGCCAGGTCCGGACGGCCGCCGCCCCGTGGGCCAGAGCCGCGTTCAGACCGCCCCCCGGTTCGTCGGAGACGATGCGGGCGCCCAGTGCGGCCAGCTCCCGGCCGGCCAGTTCGTCGTCCGTGACAACTGCCACATCGCGCACCGCCGGGCTGGCCAGCGCCGCGGCCACCGTGTCCTGGGCGAAGGCGAGGGCGAGGCCCGGACGCAGCGCGTCGGCGGCCGCGTCCGCGAGCCTGCTCTTGGCCCGCGCCAGCGACTTCACGGGTATCACCAAGGTCCACAGCACGGGCGTTCGTCCCTCTCTTGTCGCGGTCATTGTCACCCGGCCCACCCGGCGGGCGCAGGGTCGGGGCGTACGGTGTTCTCGACAGACCGACGGCCTGGGGCGACACTTGTGCGGCCCCCAGGCCCCAGAAGGAAGGTGTCCGTGTGCCCCGCCGCAGAATCGGCTTCTGGTACCGCCTCGCAGCGGTGATCTGTAAACCGCCGCTGGTGGTTCTGCTCAAGCGGGACTGGCGCGGAATGGAGCACATTCCCGCCGCGGGTGGCTTTATCACCGTGGTGAACCACAATTCGCACGTCGACCCCTTCGCGTACGCGCACTTTCAGTACAACACCGGACGGGTTCCGCGATTCCTGGCGAAGAGCGGCCTTTTCAAGAAGGGATTCGTCGGCACCATGATGCGTGGCACCGGCCAGATCCCCGTCTACCGGGAGAGCACGGACGCGCTGAGCGCCTTCCGGGCCGCCATCGACGCCGTGGAGCGCGGTGAATGCGTCGCTTTCTATCCCGAGGGCACCATCACCCGGGACCCGGACGGCTGGCCCATGACCGGCAAGACAGGTGCCGCGCGCGTCGCGCTGAAGACCAGGTGCCCGGTCATCCCGGTCGCCCAGTGGGGCGCCAACGAACTGCTGCCGCCGTACGCCAAGAAGCCCAACCTCCTCCCGCGCAAGACCCACCAGGTGCTGGCGGGCCCTCCGGTGGACCTGTCGCGTTTCTACGGCAAGGACATGACCGCGGACGTCCTCAAGGAGGCCACCGAGGTCATCATGGCCGCGATCACCGGCCACCTGGAGGAGATCCGCGGCGAGCGGGCCCCCGAGTCGCCGTACGACCCGAGGGACGAACGCATCGAGCAGCGGCGCCGGACGGAGGCGCAGAAGCTCGGCCGGGCGGCGGTCATCGAGACGGGCGGGGACGCGCTCCGGCGGCCGATCCGGGAGACTGCCGGGGACACCGGCCGTGAAGCGGCTGGTCAGGCGGGTCGGGAAGCGGCCGGGCAGGCCGGTGGCGAAGAGGGGCAGGGCAAGTGAGCAAGCCGGTCAAGGCGGCGGTCTTCGCCGCCGGTTCGTGGGGTACGGCCTTCGGGATGGTGCTCGCCGACGCGGGGTGCGAGGTCACCCTGTGGGCGCGCCGGGCGGAGGTCGCCGAGGCCGTCAACTCCGGCCGGACCAACCCCGACTACCTCCCTGGCTTCGAACTCCCCGGCAACCTGCGCGCCACCACCGACCCGGCGGAGGCGGCCGCCGGTGCCGATTTCACGGTGCTGTCCATCCCCTCGCAGACGCTGCGCGGCAACCTCGCCGCCTGGGCGCCGCTGCTCGCCCCCGACACCGTCCTGGTCTCGCTGATGAAGGGCGTCGAACTCGGCTCCGCCATGCGGATGAGCGAGGTCGTGATGGACGTCGCCGACGTGCCCGCCGAGCGGGTCGCCGTGGTCACCGGGCCCAACCTCGCGCGCGAGATCGCCGCCCGGATGCCGGCCGCCTCCGTGGTCGCCTGCACCGACGAGGCGGTCGCCCAGCGGCTCCAGGCCGCCTGCCACACGCCGTACTTCCGCCCGTACACCAACACCGACGTCGTCGGCTGTGAACTCGGCGGCGCGGTCAAGAACGTCATCGGCCTGGCCGTCGGCATCGCGGACGGCATGGGGCTCGGTGACAACGCCAAGGGCTCGCTGATCACCCGCGGCCTCGCCGAGACGACCCGGCTGGGCCTTGCGATGGGCGCGGACCCGCTGACCTTCTCCGGACTCGCGGGCCTGGGCGACCTGGTGGCCACCTGCTCCTCGCCGCTGTCGCGCAACCACACCTTCGGCACCAACCTCGGCAAGGGCATGACCCTGGAGGAGACCATCGCGGTCACCAAGCAGACCGCCGAGGGCGTCAAGTCCTGCGAGTCGGTGCTGGATCTGGCGCGACGGCACGGCGTCGACATGCCGATCACCGAGACGGTGGTCGGAATCGTGCACGAGGGCAAGCCTCCGGTCGTCGCCCTCAAGGAGCTGATGTCGCGCAGCGCGAAGGCGGAACGACGCTGAGCGACGCGGGCGTACGGACGCTGTATCCGGCCCTTACCACCGGGTACTCTCAACGCGATATGAGCACCGAGAACCTCCCCCAGAGCCCCGAGCAGCCGTCTCGCAAGCCGCGTGTGGCCGTCGTGTTCGGCGGGCGCAGCTCCGAACACGGGATCTCCGTGGTCACCGCCGGCGCCGTACTGCGGGCTGTCGACCGGACCAAGTACGAGGTCCTGCCGATCGGCATCACCCAGGACGGCCGGTGGGCGCTCACCGCCGACGAGCCGGAGCGGATGGCGATCAGCGACCGCCGTACGCCCACCGTCGAGGACCTCACCGACTCGGGCGAGGGCGCCGTCGTGCTCCCCGTCGACCCCGCCAACCGCGAAGTCGTCTACAGCGAGCCGGGTTCGGTGCCCAAGGCCCTGGGCGAGGTCGACGTGGTCTTCCCGGTGCTGCACGGCCCCTACGGCGAGGACGGCACCCTCCAAGGCCTCCTGGAGCTCTCCGGCGTCCCGTACGTCGGTTCGGGCGTGCTCTCCTCGGCCGTCGGCCAGGACAAGGAGTACATGAAGCGGGTGTTCACCTCGTTCGGGCTGCGGGTGGGCCCGTACCTGGTGGTCCGGCCGCGCGAGTGGCAGCAGTCCGGCCCGGACGGGCAGCAGGGCGCCTGGGCGCGGCGGCGGATCGCCGAGTTCGCCGGCGAGCACGGCTGGCCGCTGTTCGTGAAGCCCGCGCGCGCGGGGTCGTCGATCGGCATCACCAAGGTCGAGTCCTTCGAGGGCCTCGACGAGGCGATCGCCGAGGCCCAGCGCCACGACCCGAAGATCATCGTCGAGGCGGCGCTGCGCGGCCGCGAGATCGAGTGCGGCGTCCTGGAGTTCGAGGACGGCCCCCGGGCCTCCGTCCCCGCGGAGATCCCGCCGCCGGACACGCACGCGTACTACGACTTCGAGGCGAAGTACATCGACTCGACCCCCGGCCTCGTCCCGGCCCCCCTCACCGACGAGCAGACGGCCGAGGTGCAGAAGCTCGCGGTGGCCGCCTTCGAGGCCGCGTCGTGCGAGGGCCTGGTCCGCGCGGACTTCTTCCTCACCGAGGACGGCGAGTTCGTGATCAACGAGATCAACACGATGCCCGGCTTCACGCCGATCTCGATGTACCCGCAGATGTGGCAGGCGAGCGGTGTGACGTACGCGGAGCTGGTGGACCGCCTGATCCAGGCGGCCCTGAACCGCTCGACGGGCCTGCGCTGACCCGCCCCTGAGAGGTGCGGCTCGGTCAGTCGGCGATTCCCTCGGGAATCGCCGACTTCACCGCCGGGGCCAGATCGACGAGAACCCCCGCGCTGTCCTGCCCCTCGGGCACGCTCACCTCGACGTACGCCTTGCGGTTCGCGCTGGTGAACCGGTAGCCCCCGTCGTGCTCCTCCTGCAGCCAGTCGACGCCGTTCACGCCCCCCGCCACGGCGTCGGGATCCCCGCCCTCGGCCACCTTCGGGTCGACCATCTTCGGCGGCCGGACGACCCCGCAGCGCAGTATGATCACCGGGCTTCCCCAGCCCGCCGTGAGCACGGAACCGGGCTCGGGGTCGTTCCGGCTCAGACCGTCCACCGTGCGGGGCAGCGCCCTGTCCAGGTTCTGGCACAGCTTCGTGACCGCCGGAGAGGGGCTGGGAACCGCGACGCCCGCACTGTCGTCTGCTGAGGAGCAGCCCGCGACAGTGATCAGCAGCGCGGACGCGGGCAGACCGATGAGCCGGTGACGGGAAATCTTCACCGGCCAAGGGTAGACGGGGACTACAGATGGACGACCGGGCAGGTCAGGGTGCGGGTGATGCCGTCCACTTGCTGGACCTTGGCGACCACCATGCGGCCCAGGTCGTCGACGGTGTCGGCCTGGGCGCGCACGATGACGTCGTACGGTCCCGTCACGTCCTCGGCCTGGATCACCCCAGGGATCTTGCTGATTGTCTCGGCAACGGTCGACGCCTTGCCGACCTCGGTCTGGATCAGGATGTACGCCTGTACCACGGAACCTCCAGGGCGGCCACGAGGATCATGTGGGGAAAAGGAACGCCACGGTATCGCGTCCCCGCTCGCCGCGGGGAGACCTGCGGTGTCCGGGGCACGCGCGCCGGGGTACAGGCACGACGGACGTTGACGTACGGGTCGGCCGGAAAGACGGCCACGGGGGGCCGGTCGGCGGTCACTACGACCGTATCGAGGACACTGATGGCCCGCGACCGGGCACGCACAGGGACAGAAGGGGCGTAAGGGAAATGAAGGGGACTGTTGGTGAGCTCGGGGAGTTCGGGCTCATCAGGGAGCTCACCTCCCGCCTCACCACCACCCCGGCGGTGCGGGTCGGGCCGGGGGACGACGCCGCCGTGGTCGCCGCACCCGACCGCCGGGTCGTGGCCAGCACCGACATCCTGCTGGAGGGACGGCACTTCCGCCGCGACTGGTCCACGGCGTACGACGTCGGGCGCAAGGCGGCCGCGCAGAACCTCGCGGACATCGCCGCCATGGGCGCCGTGCCGACCGCGCTGCTGCTGGGCCTCGTGGTGCCGGCCGAACTGCCGGTGACCTGGGCGACCGAGCTGATGGACGGGCTCCGCGACGAGTGCCAGGTCGCGGGCGCGTCCGTGGTCGGCGGCGATGTCGTCGGCGGGGACATCATCACGGTGTCGATCACCGCGCTCGGTGATCTGCGCAACCAGGAGCCCGTGACGCGGGCCGGCGCGCAGCCCGGCGACCTCGTCGCGGTGACCGGCTGGCTGGGCTGGTCGGCGGCCGGATACGCGGTGCTCTCGCGGGGTTTCCGCTCGCCGCGCGCCTTCGTCGAGGCCCATCGGCGCCCCGAACCGCCGTATCACGCGGGTCCGGCGGCCGCCGGGCTGGGCGCGACGGCGATGTGCGACGTCAGCGACGGGCTGATCGCCGACCTCGGGCACATCGCCGAGGCGAGCAAGGTCCGGATCGACGTGCGGTCCGGCGCGATCGACATCCCCTCGCAGATGCACGACATCGGGCAGGCGGTGGGCGTCGACCCGCTCCAGTGGGTGCTGACGGGGGGAGAGGACCACGCGATCGTGGCGACCTTCCCGCCGGACGTGAAGCTGCCAGCCCGCTGGAAGGTGATCGGCGAGGTGCTCAACCCGTCCGCGCTGCCGCAGGTGACCGTCGACGGGGCACCCTGGACCTCCAAGGGCGGTTGGGACCACTTCGGAGGGATCGAGTCATGAGCGCACCACCCAGGGTGCTGACCGTCGCCGGATCCGACTCCGGCGGCGGCGCCGGCATCCAGGCCGACCTGAAGACCATGCTCGCGCTCGGCGTGCACGGCATGAGCGTGATCACAGCGGTGACCGCGCAGAACAGCCTCGGTGTGCAGGGCGCCTGGGAGCTGCCCGTGGAGGCCGTGCGGGCCCAGTACCGCAGTGTCGTCGACGACATCGGCGTGCAGGCCGTGAAGACCGGCATGCTGGCCTCGGCGGAACTGGTCGAGGCGGTGGCCGAGTTGATCACCGGTACGGACGCGCCGGCCGTCGTCGACCCGGTGGGCGTCTCCAAGCACGGCGACTCGCTGCTGGCGGCCTCGGCGCTGGACTCGGTACGGACCAAGCTGCTGCCGGCCGCGACCGTGGTGACGCCGAACCTCGACGAGGTGACGCAACTGACCGGGGTACGGGTTGAGTCCGAGGCCGGGATGCGCGAGGCGGCAGCGGCCGTGCTGGCGTACGGGCCGCGGTGGGTCGTGATCAAGGGCGGACATCTGCGCGGGGAGGCGGTGGACTTGCTGTCCGACGGCTCCGAGGAGCTCTGGATGCGCGCGCCCCGCCACGACAACCGGCACACGCACGGGACGGGCTGCACGCTGGCCTCGGCGATCGCGTCCGGGCTGGCGCGGGGGCTGGCCGTGCCGGAGGCGGTACGGGCGGCGAAGGAGTACGTCACCGGGGCGATCGCGGCCGGCTTCGCGCTCGGCGGCGGGATCGGGCCGGTGGATCATGGCTGGCGGTTCCGGAACTGAGCCGCCCGCTCTGAAGGCGCCCGGCGGAAGAGCACGCGGGAAGAGCACACCGGCAGAGCCCACCCGGAGAACACAGCAAGAAGCCGGCCCACCTGAGGTGGACCGGCTTATGCAGCGAACCAGCAGTGGCCGCGCGCGATGGGGTCCCCCCTGCTCGAGCGAAGCCGAGAGCCAGGGGGATGTGCGTCAGCGCGAGACCTTGCCGGCCTTGATGCACGAGGTGCAAGCGTTCACGCGCTTCGGCGTCCCGCCCACCACGGTACGCACACGCTGGATGTTCGGGTTCCAGCGGCGGGACGTACGGCGGTGCGAGTGCGAGATGTTGTTGCCGAAGCCCGGCCCCTTGCCGCAGACGTCGCAGTTGGCAGCCACGGGTCACTCCAAAGACTTCAGATGCACTTACGGTTGATCCCGGCATGCCGGGACCGAAATCTTAGACTCTTGCGAGCCGTCTGAGATCTGAGTGGCGCTGCCAGGGGAATGGCCCGATCAGGATCGGGCAACCGGAGCAGCATACAACGGCTGCGCCCGTACAACGAAATTACCATGGCTGCTCAGGGGCCCGCCCCGCCCTCTTCCGGTGATCACGGGCCCCAGGGCTACGCTGCGTCCCAGTCCAGCAGCCAGACTCCGCGTCTGCGACATGATCGGCCGGGCAGGTCCTAGGAGGCGCAGGTGCCGCAGACGTTCCTCGATGCTCTCGCGGTGCGCACCTGGTGCGGTCTCGCGCTGGAGACGCTCGGACGCGCGCGTGAGGAGATCGACGCGATCAACGTGTACCCGGTCGCGGACGGGGACACCGGCACCAATCTGTACCTGACCGTCGAGTCGGCCGTGGCCGCCGTCGAGGCGGTGTTCGCCGCCCACGAGGTCGACGCGGGCAACCCCGGGCGGCCCTCGCTGGCCGAGGCCGCGCAGGCGATGGCCCACGGGGCGCTGATCGGCGCGCGGGGCAACTCCGGGACGATCGTCGCGCAGCTGTTGCGCGGCATGGCGCAGGTGCTCGCCGCCGGCAGTGACGACGCCCACACCGACGGGGAGGGCCTGCGGCTCGCCCTGCGCCGCGCGGCGGACGCCGCCCGCCAGGCCGTGGCACACCCAGTGGAGGGCACGGTCCTGTCGGTGGCCTCGGCCGCCGCCGACGCGGCCGGGGGAGCGGAGGGCGACTGCGGGACGGTCGCGCGGGCCGCCTACGAAGGGGCCCGGGCGGCCCTGGCGGCGACCCCGGGGCAGCTGGCCGTGCTGGAGCGAGCCGGGGTGGTGGACGCCGGTGGGCGCGGGCTGGTCGCGGTTCTGGCGGCGCTGGTGGAGACGTTCACCGGGGAGGTGCCCGGGGCGGTCGCGGTGGCGGCCGAAGCACGGCACACGCGCGTGCGGACGCCCCACGACGACGAGAGCCCCGGCGGCGAGAGGCCCGGCGACGAGCGCACCGGCGACGGGACGACGGAGTGCGCGGACGGCGCCGAGGAGGACGGTCCGGCGTACGAGGTGATCTACCTCCTGGAGGCCGGCGATCTCGCCGTGGCGCGCCTGAAGGAGCGGCTCGACGTCCTCGGGGACTCGCTCGTCGTGGTCGGCGGCGACGGGCTGTGGAACGTCCACGTGCACGTGGACGACGCCGGAGCCGCGGTCGAGGCGGGCGTCGAGGCCGGACGTCCGTACCGGATCAGGATCACGCATTTCGGCGCGGGCGACGCGCACACGGTACGAGGCGAAGTGCGCCCCCGGGAGCGCGTCCAGCGGGCCGTGGTGGCCGTCGTGCCGGGGGAGGGGCTGGCCGGGCTGTACGCCGAGGCGGGCGCCACGACCGTGCTGGCGCGTCCCGGGGAGCCGCCCGTGAGCGGGGAGCTCGTCGAGGCCCTGCGGCGGGCGCACGCGCGCGAGGTCGTGCTGCTGCCCAACGACCCCGAGCTGCGCCACACCGCCGCCGCGGCGGCCGAGCAGGTCCGTGCCGAGGGCATCCGCGTCTCCATGATCCCCACCCGGTCCGCGGTGCAGGGCATCGCGGCGCTCGCCGTGCACGACCCGGAGCGCCGCTTCGACGAGGACGTCGTGTCCATGACCTCCGCGGCGGGCGCGACCCGGTACGGCGAGGTCGCCCTCGCGGAACGCCAGGCCTGGACCATGGCCGGCATCTGCCAGGCCGGTGACGTCCTCGGACTCATCGACGGGGACGTGGCCATGATCGGGACGGACGTCACCAGCGTCGCCGCAACGGTGCTGGAGCGGATGCTCGCGGCCGGCGGGGAACTGGTGACGCTGGTGCTCGGGGACGAGGCCCCGGAGTCCGTCGCCGAGCACCTGGAGGGCCGGGTGCGGGAGGCCTATCTCGCCGTCGACACGGTGGTGTACCGGGGTGGGCGGCAGGGGGCCTTGCTGCTGATCGGGGTGGAGTAGTCCGGCCCGCCGGGTTGCTGCCCGCCGGGGTGCTCGTCAGCGGGCGGGCCGACGGCCGGCGCTCGGCCTGCTCGTCAGCAGCCCTCCTCCTGCGCCTCCTGTCCCTCCCGCACGACCCGCAGCATCTGCTCCGCCTCCGCCTGCCGCTCTCCTGCCCCCTCGTCGTCCTCGGCGGCGTCGACGTATTCCTCCAGGACCGCTCGCGCGCGGGCCGCCGCCTCGGTGGTGCGGCCCAGGTCGGCCGCCAGCCAGCCCGCGGCGAGCTCCGCGCCGGTACGGGCGTGCCGGGCGTCGGCGCCGAGCGAGGCGAACACCGAGATGGCCTCCTCGACCTCCGTCAGCGCATCCTCGAACGTGGCCCGGATCGAGCCGTCCTCGGCGTCCTCGGCCGACGAGCGGGCGAGCAGGTCGCCGAACTGACGGTGGGTGTGCCCGAGTTCGGCGGTGAGCCGCTGCCGGGACTCCTCGTCGCCCGCCGTGCTCAGGGCGCCGGCGCACTCGTGGACGGCCGCCGCCATCAACTCCCGCGCGGCCTTCGTGCCGTCGTCCGTGCGCAGTGCGAGCCACGCGCGGGCGCGCAGGGAACGGACGAGGCCGTGGACGTTGCCCAGGGAGCGCCACAGCTCACCCGCGCGCGCGTAGGCCTGGTCCGCCTCGGCCGGCATCCCGGCGTGCCCCAGGGACTCGGCGGCGAGGTGGGCCAGGGTGGCGTGGTCGTGCTGCTCGGGCCAGTGCCGGGCGATCTCGGCGGCCTGGAGGCGGCGTTCGGCCGACGCCCGGTGCTCGCCGAGCTCGCTCAGGCAGTCACCGAGCCACCACTGCGTCTGCACGATCGCGCCGTCGCCGTGCGTCTCGGCGCTCAGATCGGGCAGCGCCGACTCCAGCACCTCCGCGGCCTCGGCCCACCGGCCCTGCCGCAGCAGGAACCCGCCGAGCAGGTGCCGGGCCCAGACGCCGAAGGTCGGGCCCTCGCCCGCCTCGTCGGCCCAGTGGGCCGCCTCAAGGGCGTGCTCGGCGGCCTCGCCGGACTGCCCCCGGCCGCCGAGGACCTCGGCCAGCTGAAGATGCAGCTGGGCCCGACCGGTGGCCTCCAGATGCGGTCCCCCGTGCTCCAGGGCCGACCGCAGCGCCCGCTCGGCCTCCGTGGTGTCCCCCAGGTGCTGGGCGAGTCCGGCCAGCCGCGCCTCGTACTCCACCGCGAACCACGGCAGCCCCGCCTCCACGTACGCCGTCGCGGCCCGCGCGAACAGCACGGCGGCCTTCTCGACGTCCCCGTGGTGCACGGCCAGCTCGGCGAGCATCGCCCGCGACTCCGCCGCCCGCGAGGCCAGCCGGACGTCGTCCCCGCTGTGGCCCTCGACGAGCGCCAGCACCTCCCGTACGGCGGCCTCGGCCTCCGCCAGGACGGTTTCCTGCGAGGCGCCGGCCACGGTCGCGTCGTCGGCCTCGTGCACCCGCCGCATCAGGATCCGCGCCCGGCCCATCAGGACGGACGCGGTCTGCCGTACGCCGGTGCCGTCCTCGGCGTACAGGGCGAGGACCTCGTCGTAGGGCCCGGCGACCGCCTCGACGGCCTCGTCGACGCGACCGGCGAGCGCGCGGACGTACGCGGCACGCGCGCGTGCCGCCAGGGCCTCGCCCGGGTCGCCGGCCGCCACGTACAGGTCGGCGGCCGCCTCGAAGAGTTCGGCGCCTGCGGGGCCCAGGTCCATCGCCTCGTGGTCGACGATCTCCGCCCGGTCACGGGCGTCCAGCTCGGCCCCCTCGGCGGCCCGCGCGACGGCCGCCCAGGCCTCGACGGCGTTCGGCCGCAGGGTGTCCGACAGGCGCCGCGCCTCGGCCAGCAGCGCGGCCAGGTCGGGCTCCTGCGCGGTCGAAGCGGGCGCGGGCGTCACGGGCGCCGGGGTGACCGGCCGCGCGGTGTACCCCAGCCGGTCCGAGCGCACCCCCAGGGCGAGCCGCTCGACCAGCGGACGCTGCTCCATGCGCGCGCGTACCCGCTCGGTGACGTGCGCCGTGCCGTTGCGCACGTCGAACCGTGCCGCCAGGGCGAGAGCCTCACCACGCGCGTGAGCGGCCAGTTCGCGCGCGGTCCACGACCGGTCGGCCGGCCCCGGCACGCCCTGGTCGCCGAGGCCCAGCTCGGTCAGCCGGTCCATGAGCAGGGCCACCACGCTCATGAAGTCCATCCGGCTGCGCGGATGCCCGGTGTCGGTGAAGTACGCCGGCCGCTCGGCCAGCAGTTCCAGGCCACGCGCCTCGTTGCCGGTGAGCGCGCAGAACTCGACGTGGTCCGCGTACGCGCCGCGCATGCTCTCCATGGCCCGCACGAGCCGGAACCCCCGCAGGTGGTGCGCGCGCGCCTCGTCGAGGCGGCCCAGCCGCAGCAGGGGCGACAGGGAGGACGCCAGGACGGTGTGCGGCTCGTGGGCGCACGCGAACTCGCCCTCCAGGACCGGCGCCCACAGCTGAAGGGCCACGGCGTCCCGGCCGCGCTCCACCTGCCACCAGCCCTGCCCGTGCAGCTCGCAGGCGTGGCAGTCGGCCATGCCGTCCCGGTCCGCCGCCAGCCACGCCGCGTACGCCCGCTCCGCGCGGTCCACGTCACCGACGTGCGCGGCCACGCTGAACTCGGCGCTGCGCACCGCCCGTTCGGAGTGCCCGGCGAGGCGGTAGCGGTGCTCCATCTCGCCGAGCCACTTCTCGATGGAGGCCAGCGGGACGTGCGGCTGGTCGAGCATCCCCGCCGACATCCACTTGAAGACCCAGTGCAGCGACAGGGTCTCGTACTCGTCGAAGTCCTCGGGATGCTCGTCCCACATGCGCAGCAGGCGCGCGAAGGGGACGAACATCTTGTCCTTCTCGGAGCTGTAGTTGTAGACCTTCAGCTGGTGTCCGAGCGCCTCGATCACGGCGAGCGGGACGTTCAGCTTCTCGGCCTGGGCGAGCAGCTGTTCCGCGCGCGCGTTGCGTGCGGGTCCCTCCGGCTGCTCGGAGTTCTCCGCCATCGCCCGGCGCAGCGCGTCGAAGTCCGTGATCTCACTCATCGGTGACCGTCCCCCGGGAGTCGGAGTCGCTGTGGGTGGCCCATTCCAGCAGGCCGATGAACGCCCGGTTGAGCAGCGCGGAGTCGGCGGGCCGCAGCGGACGCTGCGCCATCAGCAGGGCCTGGCCGTACAGCGACTCCGTGGCGGTGCCGACGAGTTCCGGATCCTTCACGGAACTGATCCTGCGGATCAGCGGGTTGAGGTGGTTCAGCACCAGACGCGCGCGGGGGGCGCTGCCGCGCAGCGAGCCCAGGATGCCCGCCCACAGGTCGTCGGCCTCCTCCTCGGCCGCCGCCCGGGCCTGCTCGTGCCGGGCCGCCCGGTCGTCCAGGTGCAGCGCGGGCACGGACAGCGGGTGGAAGGCGCGCAGGACGACGTCGCAGCCCAGCGGGTCCAGCTTGGCCCGCGCGGCCGCCAGGAAACCGGACAGGGCCAGTTCCTCGGCCGGGTCGACGGCGTCCAGGTGGGCGGTCACGGTGTCCGCGTCCAGCTCGGCGACGACCGTGCCCGGGCGCACCGACGGCAGCGCCTGGACCAGCTCGCTGTCGTAGGTGTAGCCGCCGTTGACGACCCCGACGCCCTGCGCGGAGGCGATCGGGGCGACCTGCCGGTACTCCTCGACCGTGCGCGTGAAGTGCACCACCGGGTGGCGCAGCGCGAACTCCTCCAGCGACAGCTGCCCGTCCGTCGTCTCGAACGGCAGCCACGGCAGCATCGTGCGCAGCATCTCCGTGTCGTGCCGCGCCAGGGACTTCACCCCCAGGTGATGCACCGACAGGAAGGCCGCCAGCCGCTCCGGGTCACCGGCGGCGAGGCCGGTCAGCCAGGAGCGAATCCTTTCGCCCAGGGCGTCCCGTACGGCGGCCAGCGTCTCGTCCTCGTACAGCGACTCGCGCGAGGCCGTGGGCCGCAGGCTGTCGGTGTCGAGCACACAGCGCACGAAGAACGCCCAGTCGGGCAGCAACTGCTCGGCCCGCTCGGTGAGCAGCATGCCCTTGAGGTGGACGCGGTGCCGCGCGCGCTGCGCCGGACTGACCGCGGAGGGCAGCACGTAGGCCACCCCGCGGATCCCGGCGAGCGGCACGTTCAGCTCGATCGCGTCGAGCGGCGTGAAGCCGAACAGGTCGTGACAGTGCCGGGCCAGGGCCACCCGCCGGGTGGCGGGGGAGGGATAGGGCCGGTCCCAGGGCGCTGGCAGGTCGGTGACCTCCTCGTCGCCCACCCGCACGTCGTACGGCAGCAGCGAGCCGAAGTCCCGCGCCAGCGCGAGCACCCGCTCCTCGCTGAGCCACTCGCCGGCGCCCGCCCGCGCCTCCAGGTACACGGTGGTGCCCGGCTGGGGCCGGGCCGCGCCCGGCAGCGTCCGCACGGTGTACGAGCCGTCGTCCGTCGCCGTCCACTCCACGGGCCGGGCATCCGGCGTACGGGCGCTGCGGCTGACGACCCGGATCCGCTCGGCCACCACGAAACAGGCGAGCAGCCCGATGCCGAACTGCCCGAGGAACTCGGCGCGCACCTCCTGGATGCCGTCGGCCCGCTTGGAACTGCGCCCGATGGTCGCCAGCAGGTTGTGCACGTCGGCCTCGGTGAGTCCGATGCCGGAGTCCTCCACCCGCAGGGCGCCCCTTTCGGCGTGCAGCCGCACCCGCGCCGGGGCGTCGGGCTGCTCGGCCCGGCGGGCGGTGATGGCGTCGACCGCGTTCTGCAACAGTTCGCGCAGGTAGACCTTGGGGCTGGAGTAGAGGTGATGGGAGAGCAGGTCCACCAAGCCACGCAGGTCGACCTGGAACGTATGAGGTGAAGGGGAGGCCTGTGATGCCTGTGAGGTCTGGGAGTCCATCGTCACAGCGCCGGTGGGGGGAGCGCTTCGGCGCGGGGTCGGGCGGTCCCGGTGAGCGGTGACCGCGAAAGGATGGCCGGAGCGCGTCATCCTAGAGCCGGAGCGAACCGTCTGACCAGGGGTTTCCCAAGACGTATACGGATCTGCCGCCGGGGCGTATGCGCCGTTGTCAGTGCCGTGGTGTGCAATGGATCTCGTGCCCGCACTGGAAGAACCACTGAAGAAGGTGCTCGGCCCCGCCACCGCGAAGGTGATGGCCGAGCACCTCGGCCTGCACACCGTCGGCGACCTCCTGCACCACTACCCGCGCAGATACGAGGAGCGGGGCCAGCTCACCCACCTCGCCGACCTCCCCATGGACGAGCACGTCACGGTCGTCGCCCAGGTCGCCGACGCCCGCCTGCACAGCTTCGCCTCCGCCAAGGCGCCCCGCGGCAAGGGCCAGCGCCTGGAAGTCACGATCACCGACGGCAGCGGCCGGCTCCAACTGGTCTTCTTCGGCGCCGGAGTGCACAAGCCCCACAAGGAACTGCTGCCGGGCACCCGCGCGATGTTCGCGGGCAAGGTCTCCGTCTTCAACCGCCGTCTGCAACTGTCACATCCGGCGTACGAGTTGCTGAAGGGGGACGCCGAAGAGGCGGTCGACACCTGGGCGGGCGCCCTCATCCCGATGTACCCGGCCACCGCCAAGCTGGAGTCCTGGAAGATCGGCAAGGCCGTCCAGACCGTGCTGCCCAGCGCCCAGGAGGCCCTCGACCCGCTCCCGGCCTCCTTGCGCGAGGGCCGTGGCCTCGTCTCCCTCCCCGAGGCCCTGCTCAAGATCCACCGCCCGCACACCAAGACGGACATCGCCGCCGCCCGTGACCGCCTCAAGTGGGACGAGGCCTTCGTCCTCCAGGTCGCCCTGGCCCGCCGCCGGTACGCCGACGCCCAGCTCCCGGCGGTGCCCCGGAGCGCCGCCCCGGACGGCCTCCTGGCGGCCTTCGACGACCGCCTGCCGTTCACCCTCACCGAGGGCCAGCGGAAGGTCTCCCGAGAGATCTTCGACGACCTGGCCACCGACCACCCGATGCACCGACTGCTCCAGGGCGAGGTCGGATCGGGCAAGACGATGGTGGCCCTGCGCGCCATGCTGGCCGTCGTCGACGCGGGTGGGCAGGCCGCCATGCTCGCGCCCACCGAGGTGCTCGCCCAGCAGCACCACCGGTCGGTCACGGAGATGATGGGCGAGCTGGCCGAGGGCGGCATGCTCGGCGGCACCGAGCACGCCACCAAGGTCGTGCTGCTCACCGGCTCGATGGGGGCCGCCGCCCGGCGCCAGGCCCTGCTGGACCTGGTCACCGGTGAGGCCGGGATCGTGATCGGGACGCACGCCCTGATCGAGGACAAGGTGCAGTTCCACGACCTCGGCCTGGTCGTCGTGGACGAGCAGCACCGCTTCGGGGTCGAGCAGCGCGACGCCCTGCGCGGCAAGGGCAAGCAGCCGCCGCACCTGCTGGTCATGACGGCCACCCCGATCCCGCGCACGGTCGCCATGACGGTCTTCGGCGACCTGGACACCTCGGTCCTCGACCAGCTCCCGGCCGGCCGCTCCCCGATCGCCAGCCATGTCGTCCCGGCTTCCGACAAGCCCCACTTCCTGGCCCGGACCTGGGAGCGGGTGCGAGAGGAGGTCTCCCAGGGGCACCAGGCGTACGTCGTCTGCCCGCGCATCGGCGACGAGGAGGACGACCCCAGGGCCGCGAAGAAGAAGTCCGCCGAGGACGAGGCCGAGAAGCGCCCGGCGCTCGCCGTCCTCGACATGGCCGCCCAGCTCGCCGGCGGCCCGCTCCAGGAGCTCAGGGTCGAGGTGCTGCACGGCCGGATGCAGCCCGACGACAAGGACGCCGTGATGCGCCGGTTCGCCGCCGGTGAGACGGACGTGCTGGTGGCCACGACGGTCATCGAGGTCGGTGTGAACGTGCCGAACGCCACCGTGATGGTGATCATGGACGCGGACCGCTTCGGCGTCTCCCAGCTCCACCAGTTGCGTGGCCGCGTCGGCCGTGGCTCGGCCCCGGGACTCTGTCTGCTGGTCAGCGAGATGCCCGAGGCGAGCCCGGCCCGGCAGCGGCTGAACGCGGTGGCGGCCACGCTCGACGGCTTCGAGCTCTCCCGGATCGACCTCGAACAGCGGCGCGAGGGCGACGTTCTCGGCCAGGCCCAGTCCGGTGCCCGCACCAGCCTGCGGGTGCTCGCCGTCATCGAGGACGAGGAGATCATCGCCGAGGCCCGCGAGGAGGCCGCCGCCCTGGTCGCCGCCAACCCCGACCTCACCGGTCTCCCGGGCCTGCGCACGGCACTTGACGCCCTGCTGGACGAGGAGAGGGAGCAGTACCTGGAGAAGGGGTGAGCGAGGTCGTCGTCGCCGGGTGGGGCGGCGTCCGCGAGGGCGCGGGGAACCGCGCGAGCAACCACGACGGAGCCGCGGAAGCCCCCGACGGAGCCAGCGGAAGCCCACGACGGAACCCACCCCCTTCCCCCGCCTGCCAGACTGAACCTGTAAAGGCACCCACCCCAAGGACCCAAGATGACCCGCGTGATCGCCGGCGCCGCCGGCGGACGCCGCCTGGCGGTCCCGCCGGGGACCGGCACCCGCCCCACCTCCGACCGCGCCCGCGAGGGGCTCTTCTCCACCTGGCAGTCCCTGCTCGGCGGCCCCCTCGACGGCGAACGTGTGCTGGATCTCTACGCCGGTTCCGGCGCCGTCGGCCTGGAGGCGCTCTCGCGCGGCGCCGGCCACACCCTGCTGGTGGAGGCGGACGCCCGGGCCGCGCGCGTCATCCGGGAGAACGTGCACAACCTCGGCCTGCCCGGCGCCGAGGTCAGGTCGGGCAAAGCGGAACAGATCATCCGTACCTCCCCGCCGAGCGAACCGTACGACCTCGTGTTCCTCGACCCGCCGTACGCGGTCACAGATCACGATCTTCGGGAGATCCTGCTCACACTCCGTTCGGAGGGGTGGCTCGCCGGAGAAGCCCTCGTCACCGTGGAGCGCAGCACCAGAGGCGGCGAATTCGGGTGGCCGGAGGGCTTCGAAGCCCTGCGTACCCGTCGGTACGGTGAGGGAACGTTTTGGTACGGTCGCGCCGCCTCCACGTGCGAAGACGCACCATGACCGGACCTGAGAGCGAGGGATCTCAAGTGCGCCGAGCCGTCTGTCCCGGGTCGTTCGACCCGATCACCAACGGTCATCTGGACATCATCGCCCGCGCGTCCCGTCTCTACGACGAGGTCTACGTCGCGGTGATGATCAACCAGTCGAAGAAGGGCCTCTTCGAGGTCGAGGAGCGGATC
>NZ_JBFBJT010000051.1:0-46809 GCF_040686175.1 Streptomyces sp. NPDC086077
GGTGACGACGACACCGCTCATCAGGGGCGAGAAACCGGAGCGGAAGCGGATGCCGGACGTGGTCATCGCGGCGGCGGCGACCGTACGGCCGTGGAAACCGCCGTGGCAGACCAGGATGTTGGGCCGGCCGGTGGCCTGGCGGGCCAGCCGCAGCGCGGCCTCGACGGCCTCGCTGCCGGAGTTGGTGAAGAACAGGCTGTCCAGGCCCTCGGGCAGCACCTCGCCGAGTTTCTCGACGAGGTGCCGCAGCGGGCGGTGCATGACGGTCGTGTACTGGCCGTGGACGAGGGTGCCCACCTGCTCCCGCGCCGCCGCCACGACCCTGGGGTGACAGTGCCCGGTGCTGGTGACGCCGATGCCGGCGGTGAAGTCGAGATAGCGGCGGCCGTCCTCGCCGTAGAGGTGGACGCCCTCGCCCCGGACCGCCGTGACGGGCGTGGCCTGGCGAAGGTGCGGCGACAGTGCGGTCATGGTCGTCTCCCGGCCGATGCGTTGCGGACTGCTCCGACGTGTCGAGCGTCGCGGTCCGTCCCCGGCGCGGACAATGCCCGAACTGTCCGGTGCGGGCGCGGAGTCCGGACGTTGTGTCAACCACGCGGGGGCGGATGCGGGGTCCTGGGCCTCGCGCGCCTCACCGGGGCCGCTCTTGCACAGGTCAGCACCGGTTGTCAGAGTGTCCGGACGGGCAGGGAGGCAGGATGAGCCAGAGTGCCGGACCGATTCGGCCCCCGGACGGGCACGGGACGGGCGAGGGAGCGCGGCCGGGCGGCGGGGCGTCGGGAAGCGGCCGCTCCCTCACGGTGGCCGACGCCCTGGCGCTCCCGGTGCTGGCGGCCGGTCAGCCGCAGGTCGTCACCGGCGTCACGCGCCTCGACCGGCCGGTGCGCTGGGTGCACATCACCGAACTCACCGACCCGGCCTCCTTCCTCAAGGGCGGTGAACTCGTCCTGACCACCGGCATGCCCCTGCCCGAGGACACGGCGGGCATCCGCCGCTACGTGGACGAACTCGCCGACGTCGATGCCGCGGCCCTGGTGATCGAACTCGTACGGCGCTACCACCGGCCGCCCGACGCCCTCGTGCAGGCCTGCCGGTCCCGGGAGATGCCGCTCGTCACCCTGGCCAGGGACGTCAACTTCCTGGAGGTCACCCAGGTCGTGCACGCCCTGATCCTCGGCACCCAGGCGGACGCGATGCGCCGTACCCAGCGCATCCACGAGGCGTTCACCGCTCTGACCCTGCGCGGCGCGGGACCCGAGGACGTCATGCGGGCGGCGGCGCAGATGAGCGGCCGCACGGTCGTCCTGGAGAACCTGGTGCACCAGGCCCTGATCTGCGAGCCCTCCGGCAGCACGGTGGAGGAGGCGCTCGCCGGCTGGGAGCAGCGCTCCCGGTCGACTCCCCCGG
The DNA here is from genome assembly GCF_040686175.1 of Streptomyces sp. NPDC086077. Taxonomy (NCBI): domain Bacteria; kingdom Bacillati; phylum Actinomycetota; class Actinomycetes; order Kitasatosporales; family Streptomycetaceae; genus Streptomyces; species Streptomyces sp. NPDC086077. The sequence goes on from NZ_JBFBJT010000051.1 coordinate 1,408, forward strand.
GCGATCAGCCGCGGACGCGCGGGCCCGAGGGCTGGCTGGTGACGCCGGTGGCGTACCAGGGCGAACAGTGGGGGCGCGTCGCCATGCTGCCGCCCCCGCCGGGCCCGGCAGCCGTCGGCGGGGCACCGGCGTTCTCGCCCGAGGACGTCACCGTCCTGGAGCGGACGGCGATGGCCCTCACCATCGCCCGCCTGATCCACGCCACCTCCTGGGAGCGCACCGCCCACCGCAGCGCCCTGCGCGACCTCACCGAGCAGCGTCACCACTCCCCCGAGGACGCCCGCGCCCGCTTCGCCGCGCTGGGGCTGCCCACCGAAGGCGCCGTCTACCTGGCCGTGCTGACGGACGGGGGGACCGCGGGCGACGAGGCCGGCCTGGAGAGCCGGCTGTCCCAGGAACTCACGGCGCTTGGCCTGCCGGCCCTCGTCGGCACGCTGGCCCCCGGGCGGATCGGCGTCCTGCTGGCCCTGCGGCCGGCGCAGCAGTGGCGGCCCACCGCCGAGCGGCTGAGCCGCGTCGTGCTGGGGGCGTACCCCGAAGCGGTGGTGAGCGTGGGTCCGGAGGTCACCCGTCTCGCCGACGCCCCCCGCTCCTTCCGCGCGGCGGCCCGCGTGGCCGAGGCGGCCCTGCCCGGCCGGCCGCTCCCCGACGGCAGGTCGTTCCACGAGCAGTCCGACGTCGGCCTGCGCCATCTGCTGTTCGCGCTCCGCGCGGACATCCGGGTCCAGGACTTCGCCGAACGACGGCTCGGCCCCCTCGTCGACCACGACACCCGGCACGGCACCGATCTGCTGACGACCCTGCGCCACTACCTGGACGCGGCAGGCAACAAGACCACCACCGCCCGCCGCGGCAACCTGTCCCGGGAGACCGTCTACCAGCGTCTGCGCACCATCGAGCGGGTCCTGGGCTGCGACCTCGAATCAGGCGAGGAGCGCACCGAACTGCACACGGCACTCACGGCGCTCGACGTCCTGCGACTCGGGTGACGCCGCCGTCGGGTGCTGTTCAGGCCTCTCGTCGGTCCACGACCGGATACGGCACGAACGTGCCGCTGTCGTGGTCGATCCGCGACGACGTCGAGGTCGGCGCGGCCGACCCGCCGGCCGTGCGCCGGATCGGCGGCCCGCCCACCCCGGAGGGCGTCCGCACCGACACCGCGATCGAACTGTGCCGCTTCGCCGCCCGGCCGCGCGGGCAGGGCGCGCTCACGCCGTACGGACTGATGGAGGACGCGGCGACCGCCGAGACCGCCCGCGCGCCGAGCCGAGTGGCTGCGGCACCGAGTGCTCGACCGGGAGCCGGACGCGCTAGGCCCGCGCGGTCTCGTCCGGGTGGAGGGCGTCGAGGATGAGGGCGAGGCCGAAGGTGAACTCGTCGGCATAGCGGTAGCCGGGCCGGAGGACGTGCTCGGTGGCCAGTTCGGTCAGGTGGGGGTAGGTGTCCGCGGGCATCTCGCGCAGGATCGCGCTCGCGACCTCGTCCAGCTCCGCCGCGCCCGTGAACGGCAGGCTGAGCTCCTGGAGCACGAAGCCGTACAGGTAGCTGTCGATCAGCGAGACGGCGTGCGCGGTCATCGGGACGGAGAATCCCCCGGCACGCAACGCTCCGATGACGGCGTCGTGGTGGCGCAGGGTCGCCGGGCCGGGCCGGGAGCGGGAGTCCATCAGACCGATGGCCCAGGGGTGGCGCCGCAGGGCGGCACGGGCGGAGAGCGCGCGGTGGCGCATGGCGCTCTTCCAGTCCGTGTCGCGCGGCGGCAGGTCGATCTCGCCGAACACGGCGTCCACCATGCCGTCGAGGATCTCCTCCCTGCCCGCCACGTGGTGGTAGAGCGACATCGCCTCGACTCCCAGCGCCGCGGCGACGGCCCGCATGGTGAGCGACGCCGACCCCTTCTCGTCCGCCACCGCCACGGCCGTGCGGATCACACGCTCACGACTGAGCGGGGTGCGCGCCGACGCCCCGCGCCGGCCCTTGCCGCCCTCGCGCATCTGCCCCTCCGTTCCTGCCCGTTGACTGCCTCTCAGCATACGGCTAGCTTGCCTTACTAAGTAAGGTCAGCAGGCCGGCGAAGGGGCTGCACCATGAGTACGGATCGAGTGAACAAGGTCTGCGTCGTCGGAGCTTCGGGCAAGCTCGGGCAGTACATGGTCAGGCACGCACTGGACCGCGGCTACGAGGTGGTCGGCGTGTGCCGGGAGGCCAGCGTGCCGAAGCTGGCCGCGTTCGAAGGCCGGATGACCGTCGTCCCGGGACGCACGAACGACCCGGAGGTGATCCGGCGCGCGGTCGCCGGGTGCGACGGAGTGCTGACGGTGCTGGTGCCCTGGGGCGTGCGGCAGTACGCGTCGGGCACGGCGCAGGCGGTGCTCGACCACGCACGGCCGGGCGCGCGCCTGGTCTTCTCGTGCGGCTGGCACATCACGCGCGACGGCAAGGACAGGTACTCGCGGCTGTTCACCCTGGGCGTCCGGGTCGCCGCCGTGCTGGGCAAGCTCGTCCGCGCCGTCGAGATCGACGACCAGGTGGAGGCATGCCGACGGGTGTTCGCCAGCGACACCCGCTGGACCGTGGTGCGCGGCAGCACCCTGGAAGAGGGCGAGAGCCAGGGCCTGCCCGTGTGGAGCCGGCACGTGGGCGACCCCGTGCTGGCCGGCAACCTGACGCGCCGGGTGGATTTCGCGCTGTTCATGGTCGAGGCGCTCACCGACGACACGCTCGTCCAGGAGGCCCCGGCGATCGTCGGCCGGCGAACCCCCAGCGCCCTCGCCCACACCGGCGGCCCGCCCGACCGCGCCTAGCATCGGGCGGCCGACGCCTGGTGCCCACGGCGCCGGCCGTCGCGCCTACGCGGTGACGGCCGGTGCCCGCTCGTCGGGCAGTGCCGGGGCCGGGTCCCGAAGTCACCGCGCGCTCCGGGCCGTTGAGCGCGCGCGGGCCAGGAATCGAGTGGCGGCGCCGTCCTGCCGCGGCGGGGCGCGGCCGTCCGGCCAACGACGCGCATCGCGGATCACCCCCGCCCCGGCGCGCCGCCGCCGGTGACGGCGCGAACCTGTGCGGACCGCCGCGCCTAAAATGGTTCTCACAGGCCCGGACCGGGACGCCACGGCGCTTCCCCACGGTCGCCGCCGCCGGTGCCCCGCGCGAGAGGGGGCCGCCATGGCTGCCACACGCCTGAGCAGTACGCCGCTGCCGGGGATCGGCGTCCGGTACGACCTGACCACTCGCGACCAGTGGCGCCTGTCGGTGGTCGCGCACCGCGACGGGGTGCGCACCCTCAGCACGTACCGCACGGACGACCCGGACGACTGCGCCCTGTCCGTGCGGCTCACCGCCGAGGAGGCGGCCGCTCTCGTGGACGCGCTGCTGCCAGAGCACCACGCACCGAACCTGCTGTCCCCCGCCGACCTGGGCCTGGTGGCCGAGCGGATCGAGCTGTCCGGCAGCTCGCACTGGAACGGGCGGCTGCTCGGCGAGACCCGGCTGCGCACCACGACCGGCGCCTCGATCGTGGCCGTCCTGCGCCGGGCCGAGGCGATCCCCTCCCCCACGCCGGACTTCCGGCTGGCCGGCGGAGACACCCTGATCGTGATCGGCACCCGCGAGGGCGTGGAGGCTGCCGCCGGGTCACTCGGGCGGGAGTGAGCCGCCGTGCACTCCTCGGCCGTGTTCCTGATCGAGTTCGGGGCGATCATCCTCGCCCTGGGGCTGCTGGGCCGGTTCGCGGGCCGGCTGCGGTTCTCGCCGATACCGCTGTATCTGCTGGCGGGGCTGGCGTTCGGCAGAGGCGGACTGCTTCCGCTGGGGGCCAGCGAGGAGTTCATCGCCGTCGGGGCCGAGATCGGCGTCATCCTGCTGCTGCTCATGCTCGGCCTGGAGTACACGGCCAGCGACCTCGTCACCAACCTCAAGTCCCACTACCCGGCCGGCCTGGTCGACTTCGCCCTCAACGCCGTGCCGGGCGCCGCGCTGGCGCTGCTGCTCGGCTGGGGCCCGGTCGCGGCCGTCGTCCTGGCGGGCGTCACCTGGATCTCGTCCTCCGGCGTGATCGCCAAGATCCTCGGCGACCTGGGCCGGCTGGGAAACCGTGAGACACCCGTCGTGCTGAGCATCCTGGTCCTCGAAGACCTCTCCATGGCCGTCTACCTGCCCATCCTGACAGCCCTGGTGGCGGGCATCGGCCTGGCGGCCGGCGGCATCACCCTGGCCATCGCGCTGGGCGCCGCCGCCCTCGTCCTCGTTCTCGCGGTGCGCTACGGCCGGGTCATCTCGCGGTTCGTCTCCAGCGACGACCCGGAGAAGCTGCTGCTGGTCGTCCTCGGGCTGACCCTGCTGATCGCCGGGCTCGCCCAGCAGGTGCAGGTGTCCGCGGCGGTGGGCGCCTTCCTGGTCGGCATCGCGCTGTCGGGCGAGGTCGCCGAGGGCGCGTACAGCCTGCTCGCCCCGTTGCGGGATCTGTTCGCCGCCGTCTTCTTCGTCTTCTTCGGCCTCAACACCGACCCGGCGAGCATCCCGCCCGTCCTGCTGCCCGCCCTCGCCCTGGCCGCCGTCACCGCGCTGACGAAGATCGCCACCGGCTACTGGGCGGCCCGACGGACGGACGTCGGCCCGAGGGGCCGCTGGCGGGCGGGCGGCACGCTGGTGGCTCGCGGCGAGTTCTCCATCGTCATCGCCGGGCTCGCCGTCACCGACGGGATCGAGCCCTCCCTCGGCCCGCTGGCCACCGCGTACGTCCTGATCCTGGTGATGCTCGGCCCGCTCACCGCCCGCTACACCGAGCCTGTCGCCTCACGGCTCGCCCGCCGGCGCCGCCGCGGGTCCGCGTCGGCGGACGGGAAGGCGGGGTCGGCGGGCGGCCTGGAACCGCACGAGCCGCTGGACGACCAGGACACAGTCGGCCGGGCCTGACGGACGGTGGCGCCGGGACGCGCGCCCGGGACACGAACCCTGACGCGGACCTGTGACGCAGAACACGTCGCAGCATGCAAAATTTGACCAGTGCAATGATGAATCCGGGCCGCCCGTCCGTACCTCCTGACGTACCAGCCACTCGCGTCAGGAGGCCCCATGCCCGTCTCACCCAGCAAGTTGGGAAGCATCTTCGTGTTCGGCGCCCTGGGTCTGACCGTCGCCGCCCTCGCGTACCCGGCCATGCTCGGGATCGAGAACACCGCCGGCTCTCCGGACCGCATCATCGCGAACACGCCCTACGGTCCGCTGACCGAGGCCGATCGTGACTTCGTCGTCAAGGTCCGCTCGGCCGGGCTGTGGGAGTACCCGCTCGGGGAGATGGCCATGGCGCGGGGCACCACGCCGGAGATGAAGGAGGCCGGCGAGCACCTCATCGTCGGGCACGCGGGGCTGGACGCCACCTGCCGCAGAATCGCCCCCGAACTCGGCATCACCCTGCCCAACCAGGCGACGCCGCAGCAGCAGCAGTTCGTGGCGACCGTGGACTCGGAGACGGGCAACCAGTTCGACATCACGGCGGTCAACATCATGCGCGTGACCCACGGCCAGATCTTCCCGGCGATCGCCAAGATCCGCGCCAACACCAAGAACACGCTGGTCCGTGCGCTGGCCGACCAGGCCAACGACACCGTCCTCGACCACATCACGGTGCTGGAGAAGACCGGCATGGTCAACTACGAGCAGGTCCAGTTCCAGCAGACCGCGCCGCCGAAGCTGCCCAAGGAGCAGCTGACCCCGCCTCCGCCCCAGCCGGGTTCCCCGATCCTGGCCCTCAAGCCGCGCCCCGACCTCGATGTGCAGACCACGTCGCCGACGCCGAGCCCGACGCCCGCCGGGCAGGTGGGCTGACCTGTCAAGGGCGACGACGCGGCACGGCGGCCTCAGGCGCCGTACCGCTCGGCCGGGGGGTCCTCCCAGCCGAGCGGGTGCGGGCCCGGGTCGCCCTGTGCGGGCGCGAGGGGTTCTCCGCCCGCGTCGTTGAAGGCGGTGAGCGCGGCGACGAGCGCCGCGCGCTGGTCCGGGTCCAGTCGCTGGACGATCGTGGCGATCTCGGCCCGGCGCCGCGCGGTCACGAAGGCTACGGTGCGCCGGCCTTCGTCCGTGAGCTGGAGGAGGGTCTCGCGGCGGTTGGCCGGATTGGTCTGCCGGTCGGCCAGCCCGGCCGCGATCAGCCGGTCGACCATCCGCATCGCTGTCGAGGGGGACACCTGAAGCTGGTCGGCGAGCGCCACCAGCTTGGTGGCGCCGCGTGTGGACAGCACCATCAGCATGCGGAACTGCGGGAGTGTCACGCGTTCCTCGACCTGGGCGAGGGACCGGGCGGACACCGCCACCAGCAGCCGTGACGCGGTGAGCACCGCTCGGGTGACCGCGTCCACATCGTCCATGCCCTTCACGGGCTCCTCACGCTCCGCCATGCCCCTTTCTATCGCGCCGGGGCACCCCGGCACGCATCTCACCGGCGCAGATTTTCCCGGACCATGACCATCGCGGGGCGTGACGGCGAGCACCTCCCTACGCGAGGACACTCGGTGGGTGCGCGCCAGATGACGGGCGACCACCGACCCGAGTGTACGATCGTACGCATGCCGACGGATCACTCGGCGCGCCTGAGGAGCGCGTCCTCGGGCACGCCGCCGAACTGCTTGGTCCCCATGCGATGTCCCGGTCGGCGAGATGCGTCCCGCGCGGTCGGCGACGACTCTCCTGCGGTTCCCGAGTAACCGCGAGCGAGGACGGGGGGACGGGCGGCCGGTGGTCCGGCCGCCTCGAGAGCGCCCGGTCGTCAGCCCGGGCGGTGTCCGGGTTCGGAGTCGTTCGGGTCGACACCGGTGAAGGCGTCGTCGTCCTTGGTGCCGCTGGGCCGGCCGGAGCGGCCCCTGCGACCGGTGTCCCGCATGCCCTTCTCCGACTCCTCGGCGTAGTCCTCGCCGCTGCGCCCCTCACTGCCGGCGACGTCACCGGGGACGGAGGTGCGCTCCTCCTTGGACTTGATGCGTCCCGATCCGCGCTGGGGCGCGTTCTCCTCGGCCCGGAAGGAGCGCCGGGCACTGGGGTTGTCCTGCTGTCGCGTCTCGTCGACGTCGGGGGACCAGCCGTGCTGCTCGGTCCCCTCGTGCCGGCTCGGCCCACGGCCGTGAGACGGCTTCGACGACTTGCGTTCCTTGGCCATGCGCCGACCTGCCTGTCCGCTGTCGGAGGGGGCGCGCTCGAGGCGTGCCCGGTCGCTAGCGATTCTCCCACTTGCCGACAACTGGGGCATATCGACCTGACCAAGGGGGGGTGCCCGAGTCGCGGGCGGCGGCCCCTGCGGCATATGGCGGGAAGCCCACCACCTACGAGTGACCGCCGGGATTCGCTTCGACGTCCACCGATGCGTCTGTATGACCATCACGGGCATGCGCATCCTGCTCATCGGCAGCGCCTACAACAGCCTCACCCAGCGTGTGCACGCGGAGCTGCGCGAGCGCGGGCACGGTGTGGCCGTCGAGGTGACGCCCCGCGGCGACGACGTACGGGCGGCCGTCCGGCGGCACGCGCCCGACCTGGTCGTGGCGCCGATGCTGAAGACCGTCGTACCGCGCGACGTGTGGTCGGCCCGCACCTGCCTGATCGTCCACCCCGGCCCCGTGGGCGACCGGGGCCCCTCCTCGCTGGACTGGGCCATCCGTGACGGCGCCCGCGAGTGGGGCGTGACCGTGCTCCAGGCCGACGAGGAGATGGACGCCGGGCCGGTGTGGGCGACGGCCGCCTGCCCCCTCCCCCGCGTGGGCAAGAGCGAGCTGTACCGGAACGAGGTGTCCGACGCGGCGGTCGAGGCGGTGCTGCTGGCCGTGGAGCGGTTCGCCTCCGGCCGGTACGTACCGCGGGATCAGGCCACCCTGCCGAGGGCGGCCGGCGCGCGGACCAGGCCCGTGATGCGCCAGGAGGACCGCCGCATCTCCTGGGCCGACGACTCCACCGACGCCGTGCTGCGCACCCTGCGCGCCGCCGACTCGCAGCCCGGTGTGCTCGACGAGCTGCTGGGCGCGCAGTGGTTCCTGCACGGCGGACATCCCGAGCTCCGGCTGCGGGGTCGCCCCGGTGAGCTGCTGGCGACCCGGGCGGGCGCGATCTGCCGGGCCACGACGGACGGCGCGGTCTGGATCCCAGAGCTGCGGGAGCGTACGGCCGCCGGTGCCCCGCGCGCGTGCAAGCTGCCCGCCGTGACCGCCATGGGCGCGCGGCTGCCCCGGCTGCCGGACCTGGACCCGGCGGGGGACTCCTCCTGGTCCGACATCCGGTACCGGGAGGACGGACCGGTGGGTGTCCTGTCGTTCGCGTTCCCGGGCGGGGCGATGTCCACCGACCGGTGCCGGCGGCTGCTGGCCGCCTACCGGGCGGCGTGCGAGCGGCCGACCACCGTGCTGGTGCTGGGAGCCGGGCGCGACTTCTTCTCGAACGGGATCCACCTCGGTGTCATCGAGGCCGCCGCCGAGCCGGCCGCGGAGTCCTGGGCGAACATCAACGCGATGGACGACCTCGTCGAGGCGGTCCTCACCACCACCGACCGGCTCGTCGTGAGCGCCGTCGGCGGCAACGCAGCGGCCGGAGGCGTGATGCTGGCACTGGCCGCCGACGTGGTCTGGTGCCGCTCCGGCTCGGTGCTCAATCCTCACTACCGGCGCATGGGGCTGTACGGCTCCGAGTACTGGACGTACAGCCTGCCCCGCCGGGTCGGCGCGGCCATGGCGGAGCGGCTCACCCAGGAGGCGCTGCCGGTCACCGCCGCCCGCGCCCAGGACATCGGGCTGATCGACCGGGTCGTCGCCTGCCCTCCGGCGCGCTTCACGGACGACGTCACTCTCCTGGCCCACCGGCTGGCGACCTCGGCCGTTGCGCAGTCACGCCTTGCCGCGAAGAAGGCCGAGTGCGAGCGCCGGGAGGCGGTCACCCCGCTGGCGGCGGTCCGGGAGCGGGAACTGCACCGGATGCGCAGGATCTTCTCGGACCCCGACGCGCCCTATCACGCACTGCGCCGGGCCTTCGTCCGCAAGGAGCGGGCGCCGGCCGGGCCGGCCGCTACGGATGCGGGGGCCGCCGCGCTGCCCGACGCTTAGCTGGAACATGGGCCGATTCGTCGGCTTCGAGGTTTTTCCTCCACGGGAGGCAGTTGATGAACGCAGCATCGCCGACCACGGCTCAGGAGCCGGACGCGGCCGGCTCACCCGGCACGGACGAGGAACCGATCCACATCCTCTGGATCAACGCCGGGCTGAGTTGCGACGGCGACTCGGTCGCCCTGACGGCCGCCATGCAGCCGAGCATCGAGGAGATCGCCCTGGGGGCGCTGCCGGGGCTGCCGAAGATCGCGGTGCACTGGCCGCTGATCGACTTCGAGTGCGGTCCGGTCGGTGGCGCGGACACGTTCATCGAATGGTTCTTCAAGGGCGAGCGCGGGGAGATCGACCCGTTCGTCCTCGTGGTCGAGGGGTCCGTCCCGAACGAGGCGATCAAGCAGGAGGGCTACTGGTGCGGCTTCGGCGACAACCCTGAGACCGGCCAGCCCATCACCACCAGTGAGTGGATCGACCGGCTCGCCCCGAAGGCCCTGGCCGTCGTCGCGATCGGCACCTGCGCCACGTACGGCGGCATCCACGCCATGGCAGGCAACCCGACCGGCGCGATGGGCGTGCCCGACTACCTGGGCTGGGACTGGAAGTCGAAGGCGGGCATCCCGATCGTGTGCGTGCCGGGCTGCCCGATCCAGCCGGACAACTTCGCCGAGACGCTGACGTATCTGCTGTACCAGGCGGCGGGGTCGGCGCCGATGATCCCGCTGGACGACAAGCTCCGGCCGACCTGGCTGTTCGGGGCGACCGTGCACGAGGGCTGCGACCGGGCCGGCTACTACGAGCAGGGCCAGTTCGCGATGGAGTACGACTCGCCCAAGTGCCTGGTGAAGCTCGGCTGCTGGGGTCCGGTCGTCAAGTGCAACGTGCCCAAGCGGGGCTGGATGAACGGCATCGGCGGCTGCCCGAACGTGGGCGGCATCTGCATCGCCTGCACGATGCCCGGCTTCCCCGACAAGTTCATGCCGTTCATGGACGAGCCGCCCGGCGGCAGGCTCTCCAGCACCGCCAGCGGTGCCTACGGCGCGGTGATCCGCAGGCTGCGGTCCATCACGGCGAAGACGGTGGACAAGGAGCCCAAGTGGCGGCACACGGGCCGGGAGATCACCACCGGCTACCGGCCCCCCTGGTGACCACGCTCCCCCGGCCGCTCTCCCCCTCGCAGACCCGACCGACCGAAGGGCATCACAGACACAATGGCGACCTCGACGACATCCGGTGACGGCACCGGACTGGTGGAGATGGCGTGGGACCCGATCACCCGGATCGTGGGCAGCCTCGGCATCCACGCGAAGATCGACTTCAAGCAGAAGCGGGTCGCCGAGTGCTACAGCACTTCGTCGGTCTTCCGCGGCTACAGCGTCTTCATGCGGGGCAAGGACCCGCGCGACGCGCACTTCATCACCAGCCGGATCTGCGGCATCTGCGGTGACAACCACGCCACTTGCTCGGTGTACGCGCAGAACATGGCGTACGGCGTGAAGCCGCCGCATCTCGGTGAGTGGATCATCAACTGCGGTGAGTCCGCGGAGTTCATGTTCGACCACAACATCTTCCAGGAGAACCTGGTCGGGGTCGACTACTGCGAGAAGATGGTCCGCGAGACCAACCCGGGCGTCATGGAACTCGCCGAGCGCACCGAGGCGCCGCACGCCGCCGACCACGGCTACCGCACGATCGCCGACATCATGCGCGCCCTGAACCCGCTGGAGGGCGAGTTCTACCGCGAGGCGCTCTCGGTCAGCCGCTACACCCGGGAGATGTTCTGCCTGATGGAGGGGCGCCACGTGCACCCCTCCACGCTCTACCCGGGCGGCGTCGGCACCATCGGCTCCGTGCAGCTCTTCACGGACTACATGACGCGCCTCATGCGGTACGTGGAGTTCATGAAGCGCGTCGTGCCGCTCCACGACGACCTGTTCGACTTCTTCTACGAGGCGCTGCCCGGCTACGAGGAGGTCGGCCGCCGCCGGGTGCTGCTCGGCTGCTGGGGGGCGTTCAACGACCCCGAGTACTGCGACTTCACGTACGCCAACATGACGGACTGGGGCCGGCGGATGCTCGTCACCCCCGGCATCGTCGTGGACGGCAAGCTGGTCACCAACGACCTCACCGAGATCAACCTCGGCATCCGGATCCTGCTCGGCAGCTCGTACTACGAGGACTGGGTGGGCCAGGAGCAGTTCGTCACGCACGACCCGCTGGGAAATCCCGTCGACCCGCGCCACCCCTGGAACCAGCACACCATCCCGGCGCCGCAGAAGCGGGACTTCAACGACAAGTACAGCTGGGTGATGTCGCCGCGCTGGTTCGACGGCAAGGACTACCTGCCGCTGGACACCGGCGGCGGCCCCCTCGCCCGGCTGTGGTCGACGGCCCTGTCGGGCCTGGTGGACATCGGGTACGTGAAGGCCACCGGGCACAGCGTGGTCATCAACCTGCCGCGCACGCTCACCAAGCCGGAGACCACCTTCGAGTGGAAGATCCCGAAGTGGAGCAACGCCCTCGAACGCAACCGCGCCCGGACCTACTTCCAGGCGTACGCCGCCGCGGTGGCGCTGCACAGCGCGGAGATGGGCCTCGCCGAGGTACGCGCCGGGCGAACCCAGACGTGGGAGAAGTTCGACGTGCCGGACGAGTCGATCGGCGTCGGCTTCACCGAGGCGGTGCGCGGGGTGCTCTCGCACCACATGGTCATCCGGGACGGCAAGATCGCCAACTACCACCCGTACCCGCCCACCCCGTGGAACGCCTCCACCCGCGACACCTACGGCACACCGGGCCCCTACGAGGACGCGGTGCAGAACACGCCGATCTTCGAGGAGAACCCGCCGGAGAACTTCAAGGGCATCGACATCATGCGCACCGTGCGCAGCTTCGACCCGTGTCTGCCGTGCGGTGTGCACATGTACGTCGGTGACGGCCGCACGACGAAGGCGATGCACGTCCCCACCGGCCTGAGCGGTCTGGCCGGATGAGCGGGACGCCCGGCGCGGTGAACGCGGTGAACGCGGAGACGGCCGGCCGGCAAGTCGAGGAGGTCCTCGACCGGCTGGCCGCCTCCGGCGACCCCGCGGTGTGCGAGGCGGCCGAGGAACTCGTGCGGGTTCTCATGGAGTTCTACGGCGCCGGCCTGGCGCGCGTCCTCGATCTGGTCGAGCGCGCCGCCGACGCGTCCGCCGCCCTCGGTGCCCTGCTCGGCGACGACCTGGTGGCGAGCCTGCTGGTACTGCACGGGCTGCACCCGGAGGACGCCCGCACCCGCATCGCCCGCGCGCTCGACAGCCTCCCCCAGCCCGTGGAGAACGCCGGCTTCGACCCGGCGACCGGTGCGCTGCGGCTGCGGCCCGCCGGCTCCGGCGGCTGTGGCTGCGGTGGCACCGGGGGCGTCGAGGAGGCGGCCCGGGAAGCGCTGGCGTGCTTCGCGCCGGAGGTCACCTCGGTCGAGATGGAGGCCCCGGCGCGGGAGCCCGCGCTGCTGCAGATCGGCACCGCTCCGCCCGGCGCCGGGACGGGCGGCCGCTCGTCGGCCGACGCGCGGTGAACGCGCCGCAGACCGGCCCGGGGCGCATGCGGAACGGCACCGGGCGCCGGGGCCTGAGCCGCTTCACCACCCCGCGCCGGCCCCGTGAGGAGCGCTGCGAGCTGTGCGCCGCGCCGCTCGCCGACACCCGGCACCGGCACCTCGTCGACGTCGAGAAGCGAGCTTTGGCCTGCGCCTGCGATCCCTGCGCCCAACTGCTCGACCGCTCCGGGGAGACGCACGGCCGGTTCCGCACCGTGCCCGGCCGCTATCTGCGCGATCCCGGACACCGGATCGACGAGCAGGCCTGGGAGCGGCTCGGCATCCCCGTCGGCGTCGCGTTCTTCTTCCGCAACTCGGCCCTCGACCGGCTGGTCGCCCTGTACCCGAGCCCGGCCGGGGCGACCGAGAGCGAACTGGACCCGGAGAGCTGGCAGTCCGTGCTGGCCGCCACGGAACTGGCCGGGCTGCTGGCACCCGACGTCGAGGCGCTGCTTCTGCGCCGGCACGAGGGCCGGGTCGAGTGCTTTCTGGTCCCGGTCGACATCTGTTACGAACTGGTCGGCCGGATGCGGCTGCGCTGGCAGGGCTTCGACGGCGGCGCGGAGGCCCGTGCCGACCTGGAGGCGTTCTTCGCGCACGTCGGTGATCAGGCCCGTGAGCCGCGAGGGAGCCGGTCGTGACCGAGTTCGCGTTCACGTGCACGGGGGTGCGCGCCGAACCGTACGCCATGGGCCCCACCCTGGTGTTCCGGCTGCGTGTCACGGCGTCCCCGCCCACCCGGGTGCACGCGCTGGCGTTGCGCTGCCAGATCCGGATCGAGCCCGCCCGGCGCGGCTACGCCGACTCCGAGGCCGCGGGGCTGACCGACCTGTTCGGCGAACGGTCCCGGTGGGGCAGCACCCTCCACCCGCTGCAGTTCGCGCAGGTGCAGGTGATGGTGCCCGGGTTCACCGGCGAGGTCGAGACCGATGTCGTGGTGCCCTGCACCTACGACATGGACATCGCGTCCACCCGCTACTTCGACGCCCTGGAGGACGGGGAGGTGCCACTGCTCATGCTGTTCTCCGGCACCGCCTTCACCGGTGACGGCGGCTTCCGCGTCGAGCCGGTCCCCTGGGACAGGGAGGCCGGATTCCGGATGCCGGTGAAGACGTGGCGGGAGATGGTCGAACAGCACTTCCCGGGTTCCGGCTGGATCCGACTGCCCCGGGACACCATGGACGCCCTGGTGGCGTACCGGTCACGGCGCGCGCTGCCCTCGTGGCAGGAGACCGTCGAGGCGCTCATGACGGCGGCCGGGGAGAGGACACCGTGATCACGACGACCTTCCGCCCCGAAGCAGAGGCCCGCCTGGCCGTCGCCCGGCAGGTCGCCGACGCCGTGCTGTTCGAGGGGTACGTGCTCTATCCGTACCGTGCCTCCGCCGCGAAGAACCGGCTGCGCTGGCAGTTCGGCGTGCTGGTGCCCCCGGCGTGGAGCGCGGCCACCGAGGAGCACGACTTCCAGCACACCGAGTTGCTGATGGAGCCCAGGCCGGGCGCGACGCTCGCCGTCGAGGTGCGCTTCCTGCACGCCCAGCGGCGCAGCGTGCAGCGGGCCTGCCCCGGCGGCGGCTTCGAGACGGTGCCCGAACTGGCCCTCGACGACCGGCTGCTGGTCCCCTGGGACGAGGGCCACGAGGAGCAGGTGAGGCTCGTCGTGCCGGTGGCGAGGCTGGCGGAAGGTGACGTCGTCGTGCCGTTCGGCATGCCGGCGGCCGAGCAGACCGAGCCCGTGACGGACCGCGCCGGCGCGACGGTCGGCCGGCTGGTGCGGCGCCGCGAAGAGCTCAGCGGCACCCTGCGCCTGTCGGTGAGCGAGCTGGACGGGCCGTACCGGACGCAGCGGTTGAGCGTGGTCGTGGAGAACACCGGTGACTGGCTGCCCGCGGAGGGCGCCGACCGTGACGCGGTCCTGCCCCGTTCGCTGGTCGCGAGCCACACGCTGCTGTGCCTGGACGCCGGGCGGTTCCTGTCGCTGACCGACCCGCCGGAGTGGGCCAAGGGGGCCGCCGCGGCCTGCCGCAACCTGCACACCTGGCCGGTGCTGGCCGGTGAGCCGGGCCGCGGTGACCTGGTGCTCTCCTCGCCGATCATCCTGGAGGACCACCCCGCGATCGCCCCGGAGAGCCCCGGCGCCCTGTACGACGCGACCGAGATCGACGAGATCCTCGCCCTTCGCACCGCCGCCCTGACTGACCAGGAGAAGCGCGAGGCCAGGGGCACGGACGAGCGGGCGGCAGCGGTGATCGACCTGGCCGACTCGATGCCGCCGGAGGTACTGGAGCGGCTGCACGGAGCGGTACGCGGCCTGCGGGAGGTCACGGGGCCGGCCGCGCGTGCCACGGACGGTGTGCCGCAGTTCCGTACGCCCGACGAGGCCGATCCCTTCCGGCGGGACGGTGTCATGCGCCCCGACACCCCGTGGTGGGACCCGGGCGGGGACACCGCCGTCGATCCGGCCAGCGACCACGTGCTGGTCGACGGGCAGCCGGTGCGGGCCGGCTGCCGGGTCGTGCTGCGGCCCCGGCTGCGGCACACCGACGCGCAGGACCTGTTCGTCGACGGGCGGCACGCACTCGTGGAGGCGGTGCTGCACGACGTCGACGGCGGTGTGCACATCGCCGTCACCCTGGAGGACGACCCGGGCGCCGACATCCGCCGGGAGCAGGGGCGTTTCCTGTACTTCCAGCCCGACGAAGTGGCCGTCGCCGAGATCCGGGAGGACGCGTGAACGCCGCCGCGGCACCACCCCCCCGTGCCCTGGTCGCCGGAGTGGGCAACATCTTCCTCGGCGACGACGGCTTCGGCGTCGAGGCGGCACGTCTGCTGGCCGGGCAGGAGCTGCCCCCCGGCGTCGAGGTCGCCGACATCGGCATCCGCGGGGTGCACCTGGCGTACCAGCTGCTCGACGGGTACGACACCCTCGTCCTCCTCGACGCGACGGCCCGCGGCGGCAGGCCCGGGACGTTGTACGTCATCGACGCGGCGGAGCCGGGCAGTCGCCGCCCGCCGCAGGACGTGCCGCTCGACGGCCACCGGATGTCGCCCGACGCCGTGCTGGCCCTGCTGGACACCCTGTGCGCCGGCATCGGTACGCCGCCGCCGCGGCGCACGCTGGTGGTGGGGTGCGAACCCGCCACCGTCGAGGAAGGCATCGGCCTCAGCCCGGCCGTCGCCGCCGCGCTGCCCGAGGCGGTGCGCCTGGTCGCCGGGCTGCTGCGCGACCCGTCCACCGTGAAGGAAGGCGATGAAGCAGCCGTATAGGTGCCGAGGGCTTCGCCGAGGCACCCCCCACCCCACGGAGAGCACCATGAAGAAGCGCATCATCAGCGGGGCGGCCGCCGCGACCGCCGCCACCGCGCTCGCGGCGTTGGTCACCCACGTCATGCCCGACATCAAGCGCTACCTGCGCATTCGCCGTATGTGACACCGACCTGAGCGCCCACCGCCGGCCGGGTGCACCGAACGGGCCAGGCATCCGTGTGACCCCGGCGCGCCGCTCGGCCGGCCGCCGGGCCCCCGCCGTGTAATGGGCGCCCAGGACTTGAGCCCGGCCCGGGACGGAGACCGATGCACGAAATGTCCGTCGCCCTGTCGGTCGTGGACCAGGTCGAGCGAGCGGCGCACTCACGAGGCGTGGCCGGTGTCGGCGCCGTGCATCTCGACATCGGCGAGCTCGCCGGAGTGGTGCCCGACTCCCTCGCGTTCTGCTTCGAACTGGCCTGTGCCGGGACCGTGCTGGAGGGCGCCGCGCTCACCACCCGGCCCGTGCCCGGCCGGGCGTCCTGTGCGCCGTGCGGGCGGGCCTGGGACACCGGGATGCCGCCCGACATGGTCTGCGCGGGCTGCGGGAGCGGCGCCACCGACCTGCTCGCGGGTCGTGAACTGCGGATCACCGAGGTGCACTGGGCCGACCCCCCCGACCCGCCCGCACCCACACCCGCCACCCCACGCAAGGAGAGCTGACCATGTGCCGCGTAGTGGACCTACGGCAGGCGGTGCTCGCCAAGAACACCATGGCGGCCCGCGTCCTGCGTACCGAACTGACGGCCCGGGGCACCACGGTGGTCAACCTCCTGTCCAGCCCCGGCAGTGGCAAGACGGCGCTGCTGGAGCGTGAGTTGCTGCTCGCCCGGGAGCGTGGCATCGCGACCGCCGCGCTCACCGCGGACCTCGCCACCGAGAACGACGCCGTCCGGCTGGCGCGTTCGGGCGTGCCGGTCAAGCAGGTGCTCACGGACGGGCTCTGCCATCTGGAGGCGGACATGCTGGCCGGCCATCTGCACGAGTGGCTGCCCGAGGACACCCGCCTGCTGTTCGTGGAGAACGTCGGCAACCTGGTGTGCCCCGCCTCCTACGACCTCGGCGAGTCGCTGCGCGTTGTCCTGGCGTCCGTCACGGAGGGCGAGGACAAGCCGCTGAAGTACCCGACCGCGTTCGGGCTGGCCCAGCTGGTGCTCGTCACCAAGTCCGACCTGGCAGGACCGGCGGAGTTCGACGAGGCCGCCTTCCGCGCCCATGTGCAGCAGGTCAATCCGGGCGTCGAGGTCGTGCTGACCTCCGTGCGCGGCGGTGAGGGCGCCGGCGTCCTGGTCGACCGGGCTGTGGCGGTGGCCGACGGGCACGGCGTCCACGCTCCGGTGATGGCCCGGACCGAGGCGTGAGCACGACGCCGCAGACCGGCACGGTCCCGGACGTGCGCGCCTCGCCCGCCGTGCGGCGGGCGCGGGTCGTCGTGCGGGGTGTGGTGCAGGGCGTGGGTTTCCGGCCGTATCTGTACGGACTCGCCACGGAGTTGCGGCTCGCCGGTCATGTCACCAACACCGGCGACGGCGTGCTCGTCGAGGTGGAGGGCGCGCCGGACGCCGTCGCCCGGTTCTGCGGGGGCATCGCGCCCGGCGCCCCGCCGCTCGCGCTGGTCGAGGCGGTGGAGGCCACCGACCTGGCGCCCACCGGGGACCGCGGCTTCACCATCGTCCCTTCCCGCACGACCGGTTCCGTCCGGACGCTGGTTGCTCCCGACACCGCCACCTGCGCCGACTGCCTCGCCGAACTCACCGACCCCGCCGACCGGCGCCACCGCCACCCCTTCATCACGTGCACGCACTGCGGGCCTCGCTTCACCATCGTGACGGGTCTGCCGTACGACCGTGCGCACACGACGATGGCGGACTTCCCCCTGTGTACCGAGTGCGCCCGCGAGTACGACGACCCCGCCGACCGGCGCTTCCACGCCCAGCCCGTCGCCTGCCCCGCCTGCGGCCCGCGCCTGAAGCTGACCGGCGCGCAGGGCGGGACGCCCGACGGCGATCCGATCGAGGTGGCGCGCGCCCTGCTCGCCGAGGGTGCCGTTCTCGCCGTGAAGGGTGTCGGCGGCTACCACCTCGCGTGCGACGCGACCGACCCGGCGGCGGTCGCCGCGCTGCGCCGCCGCAAGGCGCGCGGGGACAAGCCGTTCGCGCTGATGGCCGGGGACGTCGCCGACGTCGAGCACCTGGTGCGTGTCGGGCCCGTCGAACGGGAGTTGCTCACCGGACGGGTGCGGCCCATCGTCCTGATGCGCCGGCGCGCCGGAGGCCGGCCCGCCCCAGGTGCGCCGGTGCCGAGCGACGGCGTGGCTCCGGGCAGTCCGGACCTCGGCGTCATGCTGCCGTACACGCCGGTGCACCACCTGCTGTTCGGGAGCGAGGACGCACCCCGGCTGCTGGTGATGACGAGCGGCAACCTCTCCGGCGAGCCCATCGTCACCGACGACGCCGAGGCCCTCGAACGGCTAGCGATCCTGGCCGACGCGTGGCTCACCCACGACCGGCCCATCCACGTGCCGTGCGACGACTCCGTCGTGCGGGTGTGCGACGGCGAGCAGCTGGTGCTGCGCCGCTCGCGCGGCTACGCGCCCCTGCCGGTCACCCTGCCCGTGCCGGTGGTCCCCGCGCTCGCCGTCGGCGGGGACCTCAAGAACGTGTTCGGTCTCGGCGAGGGCCGCAGGGCCTGGCTGTCCGCGCACGTCGGGGACATGGACGACCTCGCCACACAGCGGGCGTTCGACCGGGCGGAACGGCAGCTGGAGTCCATCACGGGAGTACGGCCGACGCTCCTCGTCACCGACACGCACCCGGCATACCGGTCGGGCGCGTGGGCGCGACGGCACGCGGGCGGACGCCCGGTCGTCCCGGTCCAGCACCATCACGCGCACGTCGCCGCCGTCATGGCCGAGCACGGCCTCCAGGCGGACGCCCGGGTGATCGGCGTCGCCTTCGACGGCACCGGGCACGGGGACGACGGGGCCGTGTGGGGCGGTGAGTTCCTGCTCACGGGCTACGACGGCTTCCGCCGGTTCGCGCACCTGGCGTACGTGCCGCTGCCCGGTGGGGACGCGGCGGTGCGCCGGCCGTACCGCATGGCTCTGGCGCATCTGCACGCCGCAGGCCTCGCGCCCGGTCCGGACCTGCCGTGTGTCGCCGCCTGCCCGGCCACCGAACTGCCGGTGCTGCGGGCACAGTTGGAGCGGGGGTTGAACTGCGTGCCCACGTCCAGCATGGGGCGGCTCTTCGACGCCGTGGCGTCCCTCGCGGGGGTCTGTCAGCACGTCGGCTACGAGGCGCAGGCCGCGATCGAGCTGGAGGGCGCCGCCGTGTCCGCCACCGACGAGGACGACGACCCGCGGTACGCCTTCCGGCTGGCGGGTGCCGAGCCGGTCACCGCCGGTGCGGGGCCGCTGCTGGCGGCCGTCGCCGAGGACGTACGGGCGGGCGTTCCCGCGGCCGTGATCGCGGTGCGCTTCCACCTCGCCGTCGCCCGGCTGGTGCGGGCGGTGTGCGCCGCGGCCCGTACGGCGACCGGGCTGGAGACCGTGGCCCTGAGCGGCGGGGTGTTCGCGAACACCCTGCTGTCCTCGGCCTGTGCCCGTGGGCTGCGCGCGGACGGATTCACCGTCCTGCGGCACCGCGGGATCCCGCCCAACGACGGCGGACTGGCCCTCGGCCAGCTCGTGGTGGCCGCCCGCGCGGCGGAGCGAGGCGGATCCGGATGACGGGCGCGGGCCCGCCGCTCGACGAGGAGTCAAAGGAGACACATATGTGCCTGGCGGTACCCGGCAGAGTGCTGGGTGTGGAGGAACGGGACGGCACCCGCATGGCCACCGTCGACTTCGGCGGCGTGGTCAAGGAGGTGTGCCTGGAGTATCTGCCGGATCTTCAGGTCGGTGAGTACGCCATCGTGCACGTCGGGTTCGCCCTGCAGCGGCTGGACGAGGAGTCCGCCCGCCGCACGCTGGGGCTGTTCGAGAACCTCGGCATGCTCCAGGAGGAGTTCGGCGACCCGTGGGAGCAGGCCGAACAGGCCGCGCGGACCGAGGCCGGGGAGGTGCGGCCGTGAAGTACATCGACGAGTTCCAGGACCCGGAGCTGGCGGCACGGCTGCTCGACGACATCAGGGCCACGGTGACCCGGCCGTGGGCGCTGATGGAGGTGTGCGGCGGCCAGACGCACACCATCATCCGGCACGGCATCGACCAGCTGCTGCCCGATGAGGTGGAGTTGATCCACGGGCCGGGCTGTCCGGTGTGTGTGACGCCGCTCGAGGTGATCGACAAGGCGCTGGAGATCGCCTCGCGGCCGGGGGTGATCTTCTGTTCCTTCGGCGACATGCTGCGCGTTCCCGGGACGGGGCGTGACCTGTTCCAGGTGCGCGGGGAGGGCGGCGACGTGCGCGTGGTGTACTCGCCGCTCGACGCGCTGCGGATCGCCGAGGAAAACCCGGGCCGGCAGGTCGTCTTCTTCGGCATCGGTTTCGAGACGACGGCGCCGCCCAACGCGATGACGGTCCATCAGGCCCGCAAGCACGGCATCCGAAACTTCAGCCTGCTCGTCAGCCACGTCCGGGTCCCGCCGGCCATCGAGGCGATCATGCAGTCCCCGGACTGCAGGGTGCAGGGCTTCCTCGCGGCGGGCCATGTGTGCAGCGTGATGGGCGTCGAGGAGTATCCGGAGCTCGCGGAGCGGTTCCGGGTGCCGATCGTGGTGACGGGGTTCGAGCCGCTGGACATCCTGGAGGGCGTCCGGCGGACCGTGCGGCAGCTGGAGCGCGGCGAGCACACTGTCGACAACGCCTATCCGCGCGCGGTACGGCCGGAGGGCAATCCGGCGGCGCGGGCGATGCTGGACGACGTCTTCGAGGTCACCGACCGGGCCTGGCGCGGCATCGGGACCATCCCCGACAGCGGCTGGCGGCTGTCCGAACGCTACCGGGACTACGACGCCGAGCACCGCTTCCAGGTCGGCGACATCATGACGCGGGAGCCGGCCGAGTGCCGCAGCGGTGAGGTGCTGCAGGGGCTGCTGAAGCCGCACCAGTGCGAGGCCTTCGGCACGACGTGCACGCCGCGTACGCCACTCGGGGCGACGATGGTGTCCAGCGAGGGCGCCTGCGCGGCGTACTACCTGTACCGGCGGCTGGAACTGCCGGACCGCGCCGCGTCGGTGACCGTGACGACCCCGAGCCAGGAGGACACCTCCCTTGTCTGAGACCACGGCAGCGCCGGACATGCTCTCCTGGACCTGCCCGGCGCCCCTGCGGGACCGGCCCCGGGTGGTGATGGGCCACGGCGGTGGCGGCGCCCTGTCCGCCGAGCTGATCGAGCAGGTCGTCGTGCCCGCGCTGGGCGGGCCCGAGCCTGCCCCGCTGACCGACTCCGCGACCGTCGAGCTGGGCGGTGCGCGGCTCGCCTTCTCCACCGACTCCTTCGTCGTACGGCCGCTGTTCTTCCCCGGCGGGAGCATCGGCGACCTGGCCGTCAACGGCACGGTGAACGACCTCGCCATGAGCGGCGCCCGCCCGGCCGTTCTTTCCTGCGGGCTCATCCTGGAGGAGGGCGTCGAGATCGACACCGTCGCCAGGGTGGCCGAGGCGCTCGGGGCGGCCGCGAAGGCGGCCGGGGTGCGGGTCGTGACCGGTGACACCAAGGTCGTCGAGGCCGGGCACGGCGACGGCGTCTACATCAACACCTCCGGCATCGGGCTGATCCCGGACGGTGTCGATCTGCGCCCGGAACGGGTGGTCCCCGGGGACGTCGTGATCGTCAGCGGCGCCGTCGGCCTGCACGGCGTGGCCATCATGAGCGAGCGGGAGAACCTGCGGTTCGAGGTCGAGATCGAGAGCGACTGCGCCCCGCTCGGCGGGCTCGTGGATGCGATGCTCGCGGTGACGCCCGACCTGCATGTTCTGCGCGACCCCACCCGCGGGGGCCTGGCCGCCTCCCTCAACGAGATCGCCGCGGCCTCGGGAGCCGGGGTCGTCGTCCAGGAGCGCGCCGTGCCGGTGCCGCCCCCGGTGGCGAGTGCCTGCGCGATGCTGGGCCTGGACCCGATGTACGTGGCCAACGAGGGCAAGCTCGTCGGCTTCGTACCCCGCGAGCACGCCGACGCGGTGCTCGCCGCGATGCGGGCGCACGAGCGGGGCGCCGAGGCGGCGATCATCGGCGAGGTCGTCGCGGACCACCCGGGCATGGTCGTGGCCCGCACGGGGCTGGGGGGGACGCGGGTGGTGGATCTGCCACTGGGCGAGCAGTTGCCTCGCATCTGCTGAGTCGACTTCAGGCAAATCGGACTTGTTAGGCTATCCACTTCCGTGTTGTGCGAAGGGGCATTTCATGAGCGTTGATCCCGCCATAGTCCGTTTCGACCAGCCGGGCCATCGTCTGCACGAGATCAACGCCCGCCTTCGGACGGCGGGACCGGCGGTGCCCGTCGACCTGCTCGACGGTGTCAGGGCGTGGTCGGTCACCCGGTACGACGTGCTGTGCCGCCTGACGAAGGACGAGCGGGTCTCGCGTGACGCGCAACGGCACTGGCCCGCCTTGCCCTCGGTGCCGACCACCTGGCCACTGCACCAGTTCCTCGTCTCGCCGACCGTCCTCAACGCCTACGGGGCCGACCACACGAGGCTGCGAACCGCCATGCAGGGCGCCTTCTCCCCCGCACATGTGCGGGACCTGGAGATCGCTCTGCGTGAGAGGGTTCCGGTTCTGCTCGACTCGCTCGGCACCTCGGGCTCCCGTGAGGTGGTCGACGTACGGGCCGAATACGCCCACGTCCTCGCCGGCGAGACCATATGTGACCTGTTCGGTGTGGATCGGAGCCGGAGGGAGGAGACCAAGGCGGTCATCCACGCCTTCACCGTGCCTTCCCCCGACGCGGACCCGGACGCGGTCACCCACAGCACGCTCGCGTTCCTCCGCTCCCTCCTGCGACCGGGCTCACCGGACCTGAGCCTGATCAGCACCCTCCTCTCGTCCGGCCTCACGGACGAGGAGCGGGTGCTCGCCCTGGCCGTCACCGTCGCCGGTGGTGTGCCCTCGTCGACCGGCTTGATCACCAACGCCGTGCACGCTCTTCTGACCCACCCCGAGCAGCTCTCGTCCGTGACGGGCGGAGACACTTCCTGGGCCGCGGTGGTGGAAGAGACGCTGCGCGCGGACGCCCCCGTCCAGCACATGCCGCTCCGCTACGCCGTGGCGGACATCGACCTGGGTGAGGGCGTCGTGATCAAGCAGGGGGAGGCCATCATCATGGGCTTCGGTGCCGGAGGGCGTGATCCGCAGGTCAACGGCCCCGCAGCGGCCGTCTTCGACGCCGGACGCGAAAACAGGACGCACGTGGCGTTCGGGCATGGCGTGCACCGTTGCATCGCGGAGCCCCTGGGCCGGCTGCTGGCCGTCACGGCACTGTCCGCTCTGTTCGAACGGTTTCCTCAGCTGAGACTCGCCACCCCGAGCGCGGAACTGCCCCTGCTGCCCACCTTCGTCTTCCACGGCAAGGCATCGCTGCCCGTCGTCGTGTGACCAGCCTGCCGGCGGGGGCCTGCCTCAGTGGGTCAGACCTCGGCGGCCCGGGCGGGTGTCGAGGGTCCAGGTGTGGGTGCAGCCGGGGCACTGGAGGTGGACACGGGCGCCCTCGTTGCCGATGAGGTAGCGCCAGTGCGTGGGGCAGTTGCGCCGGGCGGCGCAGGTCACGCAGTCGCGGGCGTCGTCGCAGCCGGGGCACGGCACCCAGGCCCGGCGGGCCCGGTCGGCCTGCGGATCAATGGGAAGTCGCATCGCCCGCGTCCCGTCCCGGCAGCACACCGGCCGCGACCAGCGTGGCGTAGATCCGCTCCTGCTCCGCGTCGAGGCCGGAGTAGAGCAGGGCGTGGGCCGCCTCCTCCGACCGCAGCGCGGCCACGGGGTCCCAATCGGGCCCGAGGGCCGCCAGCACCTCGGCCCGTCGGCGGGCTTCCTCCCGCGTGAGGTCGATGCTGAAGGGCACGTGGTCGCGGCTGGAGCTGTCATCCATGTGGGCGGTGCTTTCACGGGGGGACGTCCTGGCCCAGCCACGTCTACCAGGCGCACTGCTCAGCGTGAAGCGGATGTGACGGATGCCATCGTCCGGGACCTGTGAGCTCAGGCCGCCGTGTCGTCCCGCTGCCCGGGCTCGTCATGGTGCGGGCGGCCCGTCCGGCCGGAGCGCGCGGGGGCGGCCGTGCGTCCCACCGCCGCGGCCAGTTTGCGCAGCCGGCGCCAGTCCAGGCGCGGCGGCAGGTCGGGCACGCCCGGTCGCCGGCGCGGGACGCGCACGCGCAGGGCACGGCGTTCGATGCGGCACCGCACGGGAGTGGTGAGGGTCGTGGCCTCACCGTCGAGGCCGACCTCCAGCTGCGGCTCGTCGGCCTCGATGATGACCTCCTGGGCCGTGTGCGCCCCGAACCCCTGCGGGTCGAGCAGCAGCTCCGCCGCCTCCAGGGCGCTGTCGACCTTCACGGACAGCACGCCGAGCCTGCCGGAGTTCAGCCGCTGACGCCGGCCGAAGCCGAGCGGGTCGTCGATGCGATACGGGTTGTTGCTCACCAGCACGGCCTGCGGATCGGTGAACGTCCTGCCGTCGGCGCGGGCGGTCAGGCGCGGGCCGCGCTGCCGGGTGAGCAGGTCGGGCAGCACTTCCAGTGCCGTACCGACCTTGTCGTCGCGGTAGCCGGGGCTCTGCACGACCGCGCCGTACACCCCGAAGGAGGCGTTGTTGACGAACGGGCGGTCGCCCGCGAAGCACAGGTCGACGCGGAGCTCGACACCGTCCGTCAGCGCGTCGAGACAGGCGGCGGGGTCGTCGCGGTCCAGGCCGAGGTCCATCGCGAAGTGGTTGCGGGTGCCGGCCGAGATCACGAGGAACGGCAGTCCGTGCTCGGCGGCCACCGCCGCGACCAGCGCCTGGGTCCCGTCGCCGCCGGCGACGCCCAGCAGGTCGGCGCCGTCGGCCACGCCCTGCCGCGCGAGCGCGGCGACGTCCTGATGGTGCTCGGGGTCCAGCAGCACCACCTGCGCACCGAGGCTCTCGGCCTTCTCCCGCAGCGCGAACTTCTCGACCTTGCCGCCGCCCGAGCGCGGATTGAGCAGCAGGAACGGGCGTCGCGGGGGCGGGGTGCGGTATTCCTTGAGCCGCCCCTGGCGCAGGCCCGTGCTGCGCAGCGCGTACCGGCCGCACCACACCGCCGCCCACCACAGGAGCCCCGAGACGGTAACCACCCACAGCAGGTTCGCCCGGGCGAAGAGCACGACCACGCCGACGGGGGTGGCGAGGGCCAGCAGGGCGGCGCCGACCCGTACGGGGCCGCGCCGGGACAGGGTCCACCACAGCGCGGCGCAGGTGAGGCCGAGGCCCGCGAGCCCCACGACGAGCAGGATCACGCCCCCCACGCCGCCCTGTGCCAGCGGCAGCAGGAGCGCGCCGGCCACCGCCGCCAGGGCACCCCTGGCGGCCCATGTCTGCCGACGGTGCCGCCACTCGACCGATGTCGCTCCCACAGGTCCCCTCCACCCGCTGCCGGCCGGCGTCGCCGTCCGTACGCCTCCAAGGTCTCATGCGGGCGGACGGCGGCGTAGAGGAGCCGGGGGTGCGTGCGCCGCGCCGTCCGTCCTGGTCCGTTCGAGTGGTGCGTTCCTCCACACGGTCGTAGCGTCGGAACCAGCCGACTCGATCGGCGCGTACGGACGCAGCACGACGGCGGGGAGCAGACATGAAGTGGCACAGCACGAGGGCGGCCGTCACGCTCTGCATGGCGGCGGCGCTCGCGGCGACCCTGGGCACCGCCTCCGGCGCGCCGTCGAGCGCGACCACGGAGCAGCAGGTGAGGGAGCCGGTGCTGGTCGACTGCTTCTGGCGCACCGCGGTACGCCCCGACGACTTCATGCTGGCCTGCGGTGACGGCAACAGCCGTCTCGCCTCCCTGAAGTGGCTGCGGTGGGACGGGGAGGCGGCGATGGCCCGGGGGATCAACTGGGTCAACGACTGCAAGCCGTACTGCGCGGCGGGCCGGTTCCAGTCGTACGCCGTGGAGGTGCGGCTGGAGGACCCCAAGCCGTGGAAGAAGAACCCGGACCTGCGTCAGTACGGCAAGATCAGCCTGACCTACATGGAGGGCAGGCCGGAGGGGTTCCCGAAGGTGGTCGAGTACCCCCTGTGGAGTTGAGCCGAGGCCGGTTCGACCAATACACGCCATTGCACTGAAGGTCCATGCCCCAGCAGGTCCCCGCCAAGAGGGGCCCGCATTGGCATGGACCTGACTGGCATGCCTGGCTAAGCTCTGCCCCAACCCTGTGAGAGCGCTCTCAATTGCGGTTGTTCCACCCCCACCTTGTTGGAACGACGAAGGGCAACTCCCTTGAGACGCAAGCGACTCATGCGTGCCGGTCTGGCCGCCCTGCTCATGCTGGGCACCTGGACCGCCGCAGGAACCCTCCCGGCCGCGGCGAGCGACTCCTCACCCACGGCCGACGCACCACAGGCCTCCGCGGGACTCGTCGAGGCGATGCAGCGGGACTTCGGGCTGACCAGGTCCGAGGCCGAGACGCGGCTGGCGGCCGAGAGCGAGGCGCGCGACATCGCGCCCGCCGCCCGCCGGGCCGCAGGGGCGGCGTACGGCGGTTCGTGGTTCGACGCCGGCAGTGACCGGCTGACAGTGGCCGTCACCGCCGACGCCCCGGCCGCGACCGTACGGGCCGTCCGCTCCACCGGCGCGGCCGTACGCACCGTCGAGCACAGCGCGCGCGAGCTCGACACGGCCGTGGCACGGCTCGACCGGATCGACGCGCCCCGGGGCGTGAGCAGTTGGCACGCCGACCCGGTGGCCAACACGGTCGTCGTCAACGTCGTCGACAGCCGGCGATCCGACAACGATGTCCGCAGGTTCGTCGCCAGCGCCCGCGCGGCCGGTCCGGTCACCGTGGAGACGGTGCCCGCCGCGCCCGGCACGTTCGCGGCCGGGACGGTCGGCGGCGACCCGTACTACACCGGCAACGTCCGCTGCTCGATCGGCTTCTCGGTGCACGGCGGGTTCGTCACCGCCGGGCACTGCGGGGGCGGCGGCGCCGCGGTCCGGGGCTGGGACGGCACGCACATCGGCACGTTCCAGGGCTCCTCGTTCCCCGGCGACGACTACGCCTGGGTCAGCGTCGGCAGCGGCTGGTGGACCGTCCCGGTCGTCCTCGGCTGGGGGACGGTCCCGGACCAGCTCGTGCGCGGCTCGGCCGAGGCGCCCGTCGGCACCTCGATCTGCCGCTCCGGCTCCACCACGCGGTGGCACTGCGGCACCGTGCTGGCCAGGAACGAGACCGTCAACTACAGCCAGGGCGCGGTGCACCAGATGACGAAGACCAGCGTCTGCGCCGAACCCGGCGACTCCGGCGGCTCGTTCATCAGCGGCGACCAGGCACAGGGCGTCACCTCGGGCGGCTGGGGCAACTGCTCCGGCGGCGGGGAGACCTGGTTCCAGCCGGTCAACGAGATCCTCAACCGCTACGGGCTGAGGCTGCACACCGCGTGAGCACCCGGCGGACACGCTGAACGGCACGACACACAGAGGGTTCCGCCGGTCACCCGGCGGAACCCTCCCTGTCTCTCGGTCGGTCGAGCGAGCTCGGGGAGCAATTCGGTGGCGGGGGCGCCTCGTGACTGGGTCGGGGTCCCTGTCCGGCCCCGAGGCGTCAAGACGCCGGCCACCGGTCCTCCGGTGGCACTCCACCGCACGCGTGACACGCCGCCCTTCTACCGGTCTCGCCGGCGTCCGCCGTGTCTGCCTGCGGAGCACCGTCGTCCGGGCTGCCCTCCTCCGGACGACGCATGCCCTGCCGCGTTCGCCCGCGTGGGCGTGGTTCAGCGTGCCGTCCTCCGGTTCCTTCCTCGGCGCCGGAGTACCGCCGTGCCACTCGCCGTCCATCTGCTCCACCCGGCCGTCTTCGCCAGGGAACCTCCGAGTTCATGCTGTCCGGTCTGCCGCCGGCATGGCACTCGACCTTCAGGTGTCCGTCCCGCCGCCGGGACACCGACCCCGGCGTTCGCCGTCGGCATGGTCGTCGGAGCGCCGCTGACGGCCGCGCTGGCCCCCAGCGGTGCCTTGTGGCCGGGGCGTTGGTGATCGGGGGGATCGCGCGGGTCGTTCTCCGGACACTCGACACAAAGGGGCGATCATGGCCCTGTTACGTCTTGGTGACATATGGGACGAAGTTGTGGCACGAATCCAGGGCAACGAACTGTCGGCGCGGCGAGTCGTAGGAGACGTAACGACGGGAAAGCGCACGACACATTGGGGGAAACATGACCGTCCGCGCCCGACTCCGCACCCGACTCGGCATCGCCGCCCTCGCGGCCGGTGCCGCTGTCGCCCTCACCGCCGTCCCGGCCTCCGCCGGCCCGGCCGCCCCCGGCTCACCCCGCTTCCTGGCCCCGGGCGAGCTGCCGCCGCACCCGGCCTCACCCTGGTACGCCGGGCGCGTCACCGCCGGTCAGCCGGACCCCCTGCCGATCTGCGTCGGCGACGCCCTGCCGTCGACCGCCTCGCACCGCACGTACTGGACGGAGTTCGACACCAACGCCCTGCAGGTCACCGTGGTGGAGCGGAACGAGCGGCGGGCGAAGGAGTTCGCCGCGCTGCTGCGCAAGGATCTCGCCGGCTGCGCCAAGAAGCTGATGGAGCAGGACCCCGACATGACGGCGGCCAAGAAGTACTACGGCCGGCTGAACGTCGAGGAGGGCGCCCATGTCTACGGCATCGACACCGCCCACTCCTGGGGCGCCTCCGACATCGCCCTGTTCTCGGTCGGCCGGGACGGCAGGACCGTGACGGTCGTCAAGTGGGCGCAGATGGGCAACTTCCAGCACGCCCAGGTCGCCGATTTCAAGGCGACGACGGTGAAGGCCGTCAAGAAGCTCCACTGAGAGGGCCACCGTCGCGGGCCCGGCACCCACAGGTGCCGGGCCGCATCGGCGTGCGCCGGGGACCCCGGGTGAGTCCTCGAAGGACGCCGCCCGAGTCGTCCTGGTGGACGACGGTGAGATGCCGCTCGGCTCCGGGCGCTTCGAGTTCCTCGGCCACGGCGACGGGCGAGGTCCTCGGCGCTGATCCACGAGCGGCCGTCGGTGGCGGTGGGCAGGGTGTCGGTGCCGCGCCGGTGGCGTCCGGTGCGGACACCGGGTTCGAGCACGGCCGACGGGCTCGGACACGTCCGGTTCGCGCCCCCGTGTGCCTGGCAGGCACGCAACCGGGCGACGCCGGCGAGCGCGACGGTCCGGTACTGGGCGGGCACGTCCGTCGGCTGGCCGCCGCCGGTCCGGAACTGGCACTGGTCCCGGTGACCGGCGCCCACGCCGGGTGGGGTATCCGGCCTGGAGCCGCTTCACCCCCCGCCCGGTGACCCGGGCCATGCTCCATGTGCTCGGCCTCAGGTCACCGGGACGCCCGGCGGACGGGTGAGCCGGTGAGGAGCCCGGCCGACTGGTCGACGGGGGCGAGGAACTCCTCGCGGGACAGCGGCCGGCCGACGATCCGGGTGTCGCCCATCCAGCCGTAGAAGCCCTGCCCGAAGCGCTCGTCGAAGGACGTGGCGCCGAGGATGAAGGGCTTGCCGAGGGTCGCGATGCCGGTCGACGGCTGGGTCGGGTTGCGGGCGATCTTCGAGCCGTCCACGTACAGCACCGTGCGGCGGCCGTCGTTGACCACGGCGATGTGCATCCAGCGGCCGACGGGCACCGCGTGGCTCCACGACGTCGGGTCGGCGTCCTGGCGGTGGGGGTAGACCACGAACTGGAGGAACCGCTCCGGCGACAGGTTGAGGCTGCACGTGGGCTCCAGCGGGGACCATCCGGTGGTCTTGCCCGCGTCGCCGCTGCGGCCCTGCCAGCTGAGGATGCCCATCCAGCTGTGGTCGCCCTCGAAGGGTTCGGGCAGCCGGACGAAGGTCTCGATGGTGTAGCCCCGCATGAACTTCTCGGCGTTCAGGGGCGCCTGTGCGGCGGTGGTCAGGATCGCGCCGCGGTCGGGGCTCTTGCCGCCGTCGAACCGGAGGCTGGCGCGGGCGGGCTGGCCGGGGTGGTGGTCCTCGGACCAGGTGAGCGCGTCGGGTCCGCTGGAGTGCAGCCGGCTGACGGTCAGGTCGTTGCCGTGGCCGGACAGGTCCCGCACGACGACACCGTCCGCGACGGGCGTGCCGGGCGCTCCCGGTGCCCGGGTGCCGGAGGCGTCGAAGCGCCAGTAGGCGAGGGTGCCGCGCGGCATCACCGCGGACGGCGGACGCGGGGCGGGCGGGATGACCGGGGCGAAGCCCGCGAAGCGCTCGTCGAAGTCGATGGTCAGGCTGAACCTGTCGACGTCACCGGTGAGTTCGATCGTCTCGGCCTCCAGCGGCGACCGCTTCTCCGGGTCCCGGGCCAGGAACCAGGGCGAGAAGGTCTCCACGTCGATGACGCCCCGCACGAGGTCGAACCCGTAGGTGCGGATCATCCCGGCGCCGCCGTAGTAGCGGTCCTGGTAGTTGGTGATGTGCACGTGGACATCGTTGTCGGAGTCGTTGACCAGGACCGTGCGCCCGGGGGGCCAGTAGTGGCCGCCCAGCGCGAGGAAGATCTGGTCGTTGCCCCTGATCAGGCCGTTCCAGAGGCGGTCGCCGTTGCCCGACAGCGTCGCCCGGCCCTCGTCGTCCGCCCAGGCGATGTCGTGCGTGGTCAGTACGGCGGGCAGGGTCGGGTGCTTGTCCAGCACCTCCTGCGCCCAGCGCAGCCCCTTGTCCGACACCCGCCAGTCCAGGGCGAGGACGAGCCACTCGCGGCCCCCGGCGCGCAGCACGTGGTACGTGTTGTAGCCGTCGGGCGAGGCGCCCCCGTAGGTGGGCATGGACGCGTAGCGGGCGGGGCCGAACGCGGCGAGGTAGGCCGAGTCGCCGCGCTGGTCGTCCGTCGAGGAGCGGATGTCGTGGTTGCCGGCGAGCACGCTGTAGGGCACCTTGCCGTGCAGGGTGCGGAAGGTGTCGGCGGCGAGTTCGATCTCGTCCTCGGTGCCGTGCTCGGTGACGTCACCGAGGTGCGTCATGAAGGCGATGTTGGCCGAGGCGCGCTCGGCCGCCAGGTAGCGGAAGGTCTCCCGCAGCGGCGTCGGGTCGGCGCTGTCGGCGTCGAAGAGGTACTGCGTGTCCGGCAGCACGGCCAGCGCGAAGCGCGGGCTCTCCGCGTCGAACCGGCCGCCGCGCGCCCCCTCGGAAGCCTGCGCGTGCGCGGCCGCGGGCCCGGCGAGGGCCATGCCGGCCGCGCCGGCCGCCGGCACCGCGACGGCGGCGCGCAGCAACGCGCGTCTGTGTACGG
Organism: Streptomyces sp. NPDC086077; assembly: GCF_040686175.1. Classification (NCBI taxonomy): domain Bacteria; kingdom Bacillati; phylum Actinomycetota; class Actinomycetes; order Kitasatosporales; family Streptomycetaceae; genus Streptomyces; species Streptomyces sp. NPDC086077. Next base: position 32,717 of record NZ_JBFBJT010000051.1, read on the forward strand.
GGTTCTGCTCTTCTCCTGCGCTCATGCCTGCTCCAGGTGTGGTGAGCTGCGTCTGGTCAGGCCGTACGCTGCTCACTCACGCTGGCCGCACGGTGGCGATCAGCTGAACAGGGACTGCGAGGTGCTGGACGTCACACCTCCGACACCTCCCCCACCGGCACCACCCGCCCCTTCTCGCGGCAGCCGGGTGGGTCACCGCTGCGGGCCGCGGCAGCCTTCCGGACCGGCCGTCGGCTCCGTGCGGCAGAAGCAGGACGACGCGATCGGTACGTCCGCCAGGGCGGCGGCGATCTTCAGTTGCTGTGCCACGATCGCCGCCTCGGCCGGCTTGCCCAGCCGCGTCAGGCACTCGTGGAAGCCGCGCAGGGACCACACGTTGCCGGGGTGCTGCTGAGGCCGGGGCAGGGTCCCGTCGAGGCCGAGGTCGGCCCGGTAGACCGCCTCGGCCTCGGCGACCCGGCCCTGTTCGAGCAGCAGGGCGCCGTAGGCGTGCCGGGTGGGCTGCATCCAGCCCCAGGGCTCGTCGTAGGGCAGTCCGTCGTCGAGCGCGATCGACCGTTCCAGCGCGGCGAAGGCCGCCGTGTGGTCGCCCTTGCGGTACTCCAGTTCGCCGTCCAGCATCTCCGAGGCGATGGCGAGGATGTCGGCGCAGGTGTTGTTGAACAGGGTGCGGGACCGCGGGACGCGGGTGAGGGCCTCGCGGAACAGGTGGCGTTCGGCCTCGGCCTCCTCGATCCGGCCGGTCGCGGAGAGGGCGACGCCGCGGGCGTAGTGGAGCATCGCGGTGGTCACGCAGTACAGCCGCGCGTCCTCGGGGAACGGCAGTTCCAGGATGTCCGCCCAGCGTCCGAAGCGGATCAGCACGTGGACCCGCATGGCGAGGAAGCCCTCGAGCCAGTCGGCCATGGGCGGGCTCTGCACCCGCAGCAGCTCCTCCGTGATGGTCTCCTCCAGCTCGGCCGCGGTCGTCAGGGCGGTCCCGTACTGGCCGAGGAACATCGCGCCGTAGATCTTGAAGTGGTAGTTGTGCGAGCGGTACAGGGTGTAGAAGTTCATGGCGCCGGACCGGGCGAGGAACTTCCCGTCGGCGGCGATCGCCTCGCTGTTGCCGGAGACCACCCGCCGGTAGTCGCCGCACAGCACGTCCAGGTGCGAGGGCATGTGCTGGAGGTGACCGGCGTCGGGCACCAGACCGCGCAGCCGGTCGGCTACGGTGAGGGCCGCCTCGGGGGTGGCGGACATCTCCATCAGGTGGATGTACATGTGCAGCACTCCGGGGTGCCGTGCCCCGTCCTCGGTCGCGAGCGCGCGGTCCAGGACGTCCTTGGCCTCAAGGGTGCGGGCGCCCTCCGCCGGCTCTCCGGTGCGGATGTCCCACAGCTGCCAGGGCGTCAGGTTCATCAGGGCGTCGGCGTACAGGGTGGCGAGGTCGAGGTCGCCGGGGGCGAGTGCGTGGACGGCGCGCATGCGGTCGGCGTAGGGCTCGTTCCACACCGAGCAGTCCTCGACGGCCTCCGGCTGCGGATAGCGGGCACGCAGGGCCTCGATCAGGGCGCGTTCGACGGGGGTGGCGCCGGCCGACTTCTCGTGGGCGCGTTCCACGGCGGCGTGGGTGCGGTCGACGGCGCGGACCAGTTCCCGCTCGTCGAAGGCCTCCCAGGGCTTGTTGTAGTTGGGGCCGAGGGCGTAGGCGATGCCCCAGTACGCCATGGCGCAGTCGGGGTCGGCGGCCGCGGCGGCCTCGAAGCAGGAGACGGCCTCCTCGTGGTGGAAGGCGTACGTCCAGACGAGGCCGCGGTCGAACCACACCTGGGCTTCGGGGGACGTGGTCGTCACCGTACGGGTGTGGGTGCCGAGGTCGTAGTAGTCCATCCGTGTCTCCTGTGATCGCGCGGGCGTCGCGGCACCGGCCGGCCGGCGCGCGACCCGCACAATTCTCCGGTGCCGCAGGGCGGTTGGCGGGCCGTACGCACGCACGCGGGACGGTGCTGGCCATGAATTCACCCTGCCGCACCATGAATTCGTAGCGTGGACGTCTCGCCATGACACCGGGCATACGTTCGAGGCCGTGAACCTCGATGACGCCCCTCCCGGAGGCACCGGCCGTCAGCCGGCCTCGTCCCCCACGGCGGCCCCCCACCGCCGAACCCTCCTGCGCGCCGCTCTGACCGGCGGCGCGGCGCTCGGTGCCGGTCTCGTGCTCGACGCCTCCCCCGCGTCCGCCGTCACCGCAGCGCCGCGCCCCCGCCCCGGCACTCCCGCGGAGGCCCTGCGCGCACTGGAGGCGGGCAACCACCGCCGGCGCACGTACCACGAGCGGCATCCGAACGAGTCACCGGTCGTACGACAGGTCCTGACGTCAGGTCAGCATCCGTTCGCGGTCGTCCTCGGCTGCGTCGACTCCCGTGTGTCGTCCGGTCCCGTCTCGCCGCCGAACCCGACCTGGGCGCCAGGGTGACGTCCGGTCAGCTCGCCGTCGTGGGCGCCCGCTACGAGCTGACGACCCAGCGCGTGCACCGCGTCTCCTGACACACCCGAGGGGGCGGACGAGCCCCCCGGCCCGTCCGCCCCCTGGGGTCCCCCGCGCGTCAGCTGGGGTTGTCGCCGTGCGTGAGGGTCTCCCAGGCGACGAAGAGGTTGTTGCTGCCGGACGGACGGTTGCGCTCGGTCAGCGCCTGCGTGTTGGTCATGGCGTGGCCGAGCCGGTTGTGCAGGGCGTTGTAGCCGACCTCGGTGACCGGGCCGAGCCCGAGGTGCAGCGAACCGCCGCACAGCCAGCTCGGGACGCCCTCGCCCATCTCGTACTTGGCCTGGAAGCCGAGCGCGTGCCGCAGCCGCTCGCCGACGTCGGTGCCGTAGAGGTCCTGGCCCTGGATCCGGCTGGTCTCGGCGACGTGGGAAATGGCGGATATGCCGTACCCGGTGTGGGTGAGGTCTCGGCAGGTCTCCTGGGTGAGGCCGGTGACGAACGTGCCCTGGCCCTGCCAGTAGTTGACGATCTTGTCGCGGGTGTTGAGGTTCTGGCTCGGGACCGTCTTCGGCAGGGCACCGTCGGACTCCAGGTAGACGAAGGCGGCGGTGCGGGTGCGGAACTTCGCCATGGCCTTGTCGTACGACGCCTTGTCCTCCAGGAAGACGGAGATGCCGATCGCGGCCTCCATCATCGACAGCTCCCAGTTGCCGTTGGAGTTGGAGCCGTTGATGATCTCGGGGAGGTAGACGTCGCGGAGCATGGTGGCGAAGCGGCCGGAGTTCGCCCAGCCGCCGGTGTACGTGTACTTGATGATCTCGGCGGCCTTCGGCCAGGAGGAGCCCGCCCAGCCCGTCTGCAGCGGGGCGTTGCTGTTGGTGTGGTCGCGGATCACCGCGGACCAGGCGTCCATCAGCTCGATGGCCGTACGGGCGTGCCGGTCGTCGCGCGTGATGTACCAGGCGAGCGCGTGGGTGTACGCGGCGATGGCGTCCTCGCGCTCGTCGGTGCAGCCGTAGTTGGGGTTGGAGTAGGAGCCGCACTCGACGACCGCGCGGGGCTTGGGTACGCGGTTCAGGTCCGCGTACTTGCTCGCCATCATCCGGTCGAAGGCGTTCTTCCAGGGCTGGGCACCGGCGTTGACCTTGCCGCGGGTGAAGTCCAGCTGGCCCTTGGAGACGGTCACGCCGGGGTGGACGAAGGTGGCGGGGGCGGCGTCGGCGCTGGGTGCGCCGGGCCCGGCGACCAGGGTGGCCACCAGGGCGGCGGCCGCGGCGGTGGTCACGGCGGGGAGCGGACGGCGGGACCTGCGGCGGGGACGAACGGGGGCGTCTGTCATGGGGGGGGTCCGTTCTCGTATGTGAACGACAGGTGTGTAGCTGAACGCGCACACTGGCCGTGACCATAGGTACGGACCAGCCTTCCGTCAAGACGCAAGGAAAGAAGAGGTGTTGGGCGGCGGCGCGCGAAAAGTTACCCATAGGCATGTCGTGACTTCGGATGCCAACGGCAGTAGAACCCGTTTCGATTCACTCGAAATCGAGGAGTGCCGTATGAGCGCTGACCTCCAGAACAGAGGCCCACTAAACGGAATCTCCCGCCGCCGATTCATTGCTGGAACAGGTTTCATTTCGGGCGGCGTTGTGCTCGGTGGCCACCACTCGCCCGCCCTGGCGGCCCCGCGGCACATCGCCGCCGTGATCGAACCGGGCGCCCGCATCCCGGTCCTGGTGGTCGGCACGGGGTACGGCGGCTCGGTCGCCGCCCTCCGGCTCGCCCAGGCCGGCGTCGATGTGCACATGGTCGAAATGGGAATGGCCTGGGACACGCCCGGCCCCGACGGAAAGATCTTCGCCAACACGACCAGCCCCGACCACCGTTCGTACTGGCTGCGCACCAGAACCAAACAGCCCCTCAGCAACTTCCTGGGCTTTCCGCTCGACAAGAACGTCCCTCGCTACACGGGAATTCTCGACGCCGAGGAAATGGGCGGGATCACGGTCTATCAGGGACGCGGAGTCGGCGGTGGATCACTGGTGAACGGCGGCATGGCCGTCACACCGAGGCGCGAGAACTTCGGCGCCGTCCTGCCGTCCGTCGACGCCGACGAGATGTACGACGTCTACTACCCGCGTGCCAACGCCGAACTCGGCGTCGGCACGATCGACCCGGTGTGGTTCGAGACCGCCGCGTGCTACCAGTACGCCCGGGTGGGGCGGAAACACGCCCAGCGGTCCGGTTTCCCCTTCGTCTTCGTCCCGGACGTCTACGACTGGGAGTACATGAGGCGAGAAGCCGCCGGAACGGCCCCGAAATCGGCGCTGGCCGGTGAGATCCTCTACGGCAACAACCACGGCAAGAAGAGCCTCCAACAGACCTATCTCGCCCGGGCCCGGGCGACCGGAAAGGTCACCATCTCCCCGCTGCACAGAGTGGTGTCCGTCACTCCCGCGTCCTCGGGCGGCTACTCCGTCAACATCGAGCAGCTCGACACCGGAGGCGGCGTCACGGCCACGAAATCGGTCACCGCGGCCCGGGTGTTCTTCGCCGCCGGCAGCGTCGGCACCAGCAAGCTCCTGGTCCGGCTCAAGGCCCAGGGCGCGCTGCCCGGCCTGAACGGCGAGATCGGCAAGGGCTGGGGCGAGAACGGCAACGTCATGTGCGGACGGGCCAACCACATGTGGGACCCCACCGGTGCCCTGCAGTCCTCGATCCCCACCGCGGGAATCGACAACTGGGCCGCCGGCGGAGCCTTCGCGGAAGTCGCGCCACTGCCCACCGGAATCGAGACGTACGCCTCCTTCTACCTGTCGATCACCAAGAATCCGCACCGCGCCGAGTTCACCTGGAACGCGGCGAGCGGAAAGGTCGAACTCAACTGGCGGACGGCCTGGAAACAGTCGTCGATCACCATGGCCAAGTCGATATTCGACCGGATCAACGCGAAGGAGGGCACGATCTACCGCACCGACCTCTTCGGCGTGTACAAGATCTGGGGCGACCACCTCACCTACCATCCGCTGGGAGGTGCGGTGCTGGACAGGGCGACCGACAACTACGGTCGCCTGCACGGCCATGCGGGCCTCTACGTGGTCGACGGGGCGCTGATTCCGGGCCAGCGTGAACCCCTTCGTCACCATCACGGCGCTCGCCGAACGGAACATCGAGGAGATCATCGCCACCGACCTCTGACCCGCCTCAACGCTGGGGCAGGACACAGACGCCGTCCAGCCCCAGCACATGGTTGAGCCGCCCGAACGCCAGCCAGGATCCGATGCTCATACTGAGCTCCACGATCTCCGCCTGGCTGTAGTGGGCCGTCATCCGGCCCCAGAACTCCTCGTCCAGGCCGTGGTGGTCCAGGGCGTAGCGCTCGGCGTACTCGGCGGCCAGGCGGGTGCGTGCGTCGAAGGCGTCCGTGGCCCGCCAGGCGGTGACCGCCTCCGCGAAGCCGTCCTCCACCTTCTGCCCGTCGCGTTCGGTACGCCAGTCCAGGCAGAAGACGCAGCCGTTTACCTGTGCGATGCGCAGCCGCGCCGCCTCGAACTCCCGCAGGCCCAGGCTGGTGTGGGCGTACACGGCCAGCGAGAAGTTCGACGCCGCCATGCCTATCTCGGGGACCATGTCACCCCACACGTAGGGGATGGGGTCCGCTCCGTCGGGGATGTCGATGCGCAGGGTCATCGGTCAGGTCCTTCCCAGTCGGCCGGCCGCGGGGCGCAGCGGGACGTCGAGCGCGTCGTAGAGGCCGGGCTTGGCCTCGGTGAGCCAGTCGACGGCGTTGACCAGCCGGCCGGCCGCGGTGGCGTTGCCGCCCGCCGACCGGTTGCCGCCCTCGTCGCTCGCCTCGACGGTGACCTCGATGCGGGGGCGGCCCTCGACGACCACCCGGTGTGCTCCGGCACCGCCGTCCGGGGGCTGCGGCCAGTCCGGGGCGCAGGAGGCGTGGATGCGGGTGACGTGCTCGACGACGATGCGGGGTTCCCCGCCGACGAGGCCCTGCACCTCGAAGCGCACGGCGCCCTGGGTGCCGGCCGCGAACTCGCCCATGGTGGGTGTGGTGACGGTGGCCTCCAGCGGGCGCCGCTGAAGCGTCTCGCGGATCTCGTCGAGTTCGACGCCCAGGCCCCGGGCCATCATCCGCAGCTGGCCGCCCCACACCATCATCGGTACGCCCTCGAAGAGCATCGGCGGCTGGTGGTCCATCGGGTGCCCCATGCCGACCAGATGCCGTACCGAGTCCTCCTGGTCGTACGTGGAGTAGTCGAAGATCTCCTGGCAGCGGACCGCCTCGATGCGGGAGCCGAGGCCGGTGACCAGCAGGGGCAGGAGGTCGTTCGCCCAGCCCGGGTCCACGCCGGAGACGAACAGGGATCCGCCACCGGCCGCGACGGCCTCCACCAGCGGCTCCCTGATCTCGGGCGGGGCGCCCCGGTGGTCGTACATGCCGTAGACGGACGGTGTGACGACGACCGCCCCGGCCCGCACGGCCCGTTCGAGGTCCCGCAGGGCCTCGTCGGGCCGGATGTCGCCGGGGGCCGCGTAGACGACCGCACGCGGACCGGACGCGAGCACCGCGGCGACGTCGTCGGTCGCCGCCACGCCCAATGGGCGGCCCAGGTCGCTCAGGTCACCCGCGTCCCGGCCGACCTTGGCCGGATCGGCGACCAGGACGGCCACCAGATCCAGCGACGGATGGGCGTCGACGGCGCGGATGGCCGCGCGGCCGACATTGCCCGTACCCCACACAACCGTGGAAATCATGGGCGGAGGGTAACGAGGCACGGCAAAGGTTCCCAGAGCCGTGCAGGGAGATCTTTCCGGCCCGAATGGGGATCTTCACGACCCCCTCCGACTCAGCGGGACGGGCCTCCGCGGCGCGGGGTTCAGGCCCGCGGCGGCTTCATCGCCACGTCCAGGTAGAACGTGTCGATGCTGCGGACCGCCTCCTCGAACTCCGCCAGGTTGACGGGCTTGGTGACATAGGCGTTCGCGTGGTGGCGGTAGGCGCCGGAGACGTCGTCGGGGGCCGCGGACGTGGTCAGCACCACCACCGGAATGGTGCGCAGGTCCGGGTCCTCCTTGACGACGGCCAGGAACTCCCGGCCGTTCATGCGGGGCATGTTCAGGTCGAGGACGATCAGGTCGGGGCGCTGGTTCGCCGGATCGCGCAGATACTCCAGCGCCTCGATGCCGTCGGCGACCTGGGTGAGGTTGCGGGCGCCGCGTTCGGCCAGGGCGTCCTGGATGAGCATCGCGTCGGCGATGTCGTCCTCGACCAGCAGCACGTCGTAGGGGCGGATGGGGGCGGGGACGGACATGGCTATGAACTCCGGGAAGCGGAAGGGGTGTGACGTGGGGTGGCGCTGGTGATCAGACCCGGCCAGCGGCGCCGGGCTCCTTGCCGGCTCATGCCGGAGGCCCGGCCGATCTCGGGGTAGCCCGCACCGGCCGCCGCCGCGGCGCGGGCGGCACGATCTGCCAACTGCTGCGCCACCCGTTCCACCTGAACGAGCACGAGCAGCTGGGCGAGTGCCTCGTGGCGTGCCGAGCCGGTCCGGTCGTCCGGACCGGCCGGCTCCGGCAGCGCGTACCGCGCGCAGCGCAGGGCGAGTTCGTCGACCGCCTCGGTGACGAGATCGGTCATCTCCCCTTCCGCCTGGGGCAGAGAGAAGTGGGAGGCAGACATGGCACCACCCTAAGGGGCCCTCACCAGCCGCGACAACATCTGTTGTCCGACCTGGGTAAGGTGCCTTCCGCAGGGGGGCCTCGACGCGGCCCTGTCAGACGCGAAGGAGTTCAGCAGGCCGTGATGAACGAGCAGCCGCCCGGCGCCCGCAAGGTCACAGCGGGCTGGACCACCCGCCGCTGGCTGCGGGTGAGCGTCGCCGTCACCCTCGCGGTGCTGGCCGTGCTCGGCTCCCTCGGCGTGTGGGCGATGGCCCGCACGTCCCAGCTGACCGAGCAGATCGTGGACCGGCGGGGCCCCGCACTGACGTACGCGGTACGGCTGGAGACCGCGCTGGTCAACCAGGAGACCGGCGTGCGCGGCTACGGCCTGTCCGGCGAACGGGACTTCCTCCAGCCCTACGCGCAGGGTGTGACCGAGGAGAGGGAGGCGCTGCGGCAACTGGAGGCGCTGCTCTCGGACGCCCCGCGTGCCCGTGCGGAGCTGGCGACGGTACGGAGGCTGTCCGGCCGGTGGCAGAACGACGTCGCCGTGCCCATCGCGAGCGCGGCCCCCGCTCGCGCCGTGTCGATCGCCTCGGGCCGGGTGACGCAGGGCAAGGCCAGCTTCGACACCCTGCGCGACGCGCTGACCACGCAGCAGACGCACCTGGGCGAGGAACGGGCCGCCGCCTCCAGCGAGCTGCGGCGGGCCGCGCATCTGCGCAACTGGACGTTCACGGTGATCGCGCTGGTCATCGTGCTGGTGGCCGCGCTCGCCTTCGAGGCGCTGCGGCGCGGCATCACCAGCCCGCTCGGCCGGCTCGGGCAGACGGCGCGGGAAGTGGCCGAGGGCCGTTTCGAGCGGCCCATCGCCATCACCGGCCCCGCCGATCTGCGGCAGCTGGGCTCCGACGTGGAGTCGATGCGCGGGCGCCTGCTTCAGGAGCTCGAGTTCAGCGAGACCTCCCGTCGGCTGCTCGACGAGCAGGCCGCCGACCTGCAACGCTCCAACGCCGAGCTGGAGCAGTTCGCCTACGTCGCCTCCCACGACCTGCAGGAGCCGCTGCGCAAGGTCTCCAGCTTCACCCAGCTTCTGCAACGGCGGTACGGCGGGCAGCTCGACGAGCGGGCCGACCAGTACATCGCGTTCGCGGTCGACGGGGCCAACCGCATGCAGGTCCTGATCAACGACCTGCTCGCGTTCTCCCGGGTCGGGCGGGTGCTCAACGACCACGAGGAGGTCGACCTGGAGGCCGTCGTCGGCCACGCGCTGGACAATCTCAGTGTGGCGATCGAGGAGAGCGGCGCCGAGGTCACGCACGACCCGCTGCCCAAGGTCGTGGGCGACGCGACCCAACTGGGCATGCTCTGGCAGAACCTGCTGTCGAACTCCGTCAAGTTCCGCCGGCCCGACCGGACACCACAGATCCGGATCAGCGTCCGCGCCGACGGGGAGGGCCTGCGGGAGTTCGCCGTGACGGACAACGGCATCGGTATCGAGCCGGGCTTCCAGGAGAAGGTCTTCGTCCTCTTCCAGCGGCTGCACACCCGGGACGCCTATCCGGGCACCGGCATCGGGCTGGCCATGTGCAAGAAGGTCGTGGAGTTCCATGGCGGAACCATCCGCATCGACCCCGATCACACGGCCGGTACCCGTGTCGTGTTCACCCTTCCCGTTGAGCATTCCGCCACGGCGGACGGCGCGCGAGAGGCACAGCCGTGACAGAGACAGCCGTCGAGCAGGAAGCGCCGTACCGCATCGTCCTGGTCGAGGACGACGACGGCGATGCCCTGCTGGTCGAGGAACTGCTGTACGACACGGAGCTCCCGCACACCCTCGTGCGGTGCCGGACGCTGGCCGAGGCACGCGTCGAACTCGTGGCACGCCACCACGACTGCGTGCTGCTCGACCTGCATCTGCCCGACGCCCTCGGCCTCGACACGGTCGAGGCGATCCAGCGGACGGACACGCATGCCGCGGTCATCGTGCTCACCGGCCTGGCCGAGTCTCACGCGGGCGTGGACGCGCTGGCCGCCGGCGCCCAGGACTACCTCGTCAAGGGAAAGGTCGACCCGGACCTGCTGCAACGGGCCGTCCGCTACGCCGTCCAGCGCAAGCAGGCCGAGCGGGCCAGCGCGGATCTCCAGGTCGGACGGCTGCGGGCGCAGGAGAACGCGCGACTGGAGCGCGGGCTGCTGCCCACGCCGATCCTGTCCACCGCCTCGGTCACCGCCACCAGCCGCTACTTCCCCGGGCGGGAACAGGCGCTGCTCGGCGGTGACTTCCTGGACGTCGTGCAGACCGACGACGGACGGGTCCACGCCATCATCGGCGATGTCAGCGGGCACGGCCCGGACGCCGCCGCCCTCGGCGTCTGCCTGCGGATCGCCTGGCGGGCGCTTACGCTGGGCGGTCACCGCGACCACCAGCTGCTGCATCTGCTGGAGCAGATCCACACGGCGGAGCGCACCGGCAGCGACCTCTTCACCACCTGCACGCTCATCACCCTGGACCCGGCGGCGGCGACGGTCACCCTGCACCTGGTGGGCCACCACGAGCCGCTGCTCATCGGGCCCGCCGGCGCCGAGGTCGTGTCCGCCCCGCACGGCATCGCCCTCGGCATCGTGCCCGGGCTCGGGCAGTGGCCGTCGACGACGCTGCGGCTGCCGCCGGACGGTGCGCTGATCGCGTACACCGACGGCCTGATCGAGGGGTACGAGGGAGACGACCGGGACCGGCTCGGGGTCGACGGGCTGCTGCGGATCCTCGACGAGACGCGGGAGAGGAACCCCGGCAGGCATCTCGACCAGCTGATCGGCCGGGTCCGTGGCCTCAACGCCGAGCGGCACACCGACGACCTGGCGATCCTGCGCCTGGACTGGACGGCGCTGCCTGGCCGGGTGGCCGGTGGCGGGGCCGGGCAGCGGACGGTGCCGGAGCAGTCGTACGGGCGCGTGGGCGGCTCCTGAGGCCATGGGAGAGCCGACCGGCGGCTCCGACCGCGGTGAGAGGGCGGCAGGGCCATGATCGCTCGGTCGGACGTCGGCGACGTTCGAGCGGTAGGCTGCGTGAAGGGCTGCCGAGCGGGTGCTCGGCCGGCGCCGTACCGCCCAGTGACCGGTCGGAACAGGCAGTGGTCGGGTCCGAGGTCCGGTTCCGGTGGTCGGCCTTCGGGCGCCTTGCGACGCGAAGGCACGAGGAGCGGGACGGTGGACACGGATGGACTGGCGCGCGTTCGCCGAACAGATGGCCGAGCTGGCCCGGCATCTGCTGGCGCAGGGCTCCACGCAGGAGACGCTCGACGCGATCTCCGAGCGGGGTGTCGCGCTGATCGAGGGCTGCGACGCGGCCGGCGTCCTGGCCGTGCGCAAGGGCCGCGCGGTGACTCTGGCGGCCTGCGGGGACATGGTCGTGGAGTCCGACCGCCTGCAGGGCGAACTGGGTGAGGGCCCGTGCTTCGACGCGGCCCGGCGCGTCAACGGGGAGCGCCTGTTCCGGATCACGGACATGAGCAAGTCGCAGCCCGACTGGCCACGCTTCGCCCCCGCCGCCCGTGACCTGGGCGTGGGCAGCATGATGGGTTTCCTGCTCTACACCAAGGACGACGACTTCGGCGCCCTGAACCTCTACTCCGGACGGCCCGGCGCCTTCACGCCCGAGATGGAGACGGCCGGATGGCTGCTCGCCTCGCACGCCGCCGTGGCGCTGGCCAGCGCCCGCACGGTCGACCAGCTCGAACACGCCATGGACACCCGGCACGCCATCGGCGAGGCCATGGGCATCCTGCGCGAGCGCCACCAGATGAGCGAGGAAGCGGCGTTCGACGTGCTCAAGCGCATCTCCCAGACGCACAACGTCAAGCTCCGCGACGTCGCCCAGTCGATTCGCACCCGGGCCGTCCCGGAGCGCTGACGCCGGCTCGTCCCCCGTGTTGCGAAGACCGGTGCCCGGAATGCCGGCGGGAGCGATTCAGCCGAGGGCGAGTGGGGGTACCTGGAGGGCAGGGCGCAGCCGGTGCCGCGGAATCGGCTTCGCCAGGTGTCGTGGTTCGGACCAGAGCCACGACACCGCCGCGTTCGGCGCCGACGCCCCGGGCACTCTTAGGACGGCGCGTACGGGTTACTCGGGCTCCATGGCGAAGCTGCATCTCCCAGGTCACAAGGATCAGCGCGACGGAGAGAATCCGGCGCCGGAGGAGGCCGGTCCCCGGCCCGAGGTGGAAAGGGCGGCGCCCGACTCGCCGGCGAAACTCACCAAACGGTCGTGGGTGGCGGTGCTGAAGGGAAGCCTGCGTGAGTTCAAGGACGACGAGCTGACCGATCGGGCGGCGGCCCTGACCTACTACACGATGCTGTCACTGTTCCCCGCGCTGCTGGTGCTGGTGTCGCTGCTGGGCATCGCCGGCCGGTCGGTCACCGACCGGCTCCTGGACAGCCTCCAGCAGTTCGCTCCTGGCGCCGGCCGGGAGATCATCACCCAGGCCGTGCGGCAGCTGCAGAACAACGCCGGCGTCGGCTCGCTCCTGGCCGTCGTCGGCCTGGTGCTGGCCGTGTGGTCGGCGTCGGGCTACGTGGCCGCGTTCATCCGCACCTCCAACGTCGTGTACGACGTGCCCGAGGGCCGGCCGATCTGGAAGGTCCTGCCGGTCCGCGTCGGAGTGACCGTCGCCCTCATGGTGCTGGCCCTGATCAGCGCCGTGATCGTGGTCTTCACCGGCGGTCTGGCGCAACGGGCCGGGGACGCAATGGGCCTCGGCGACACCTTCCTGACCGTGTGGTCGATCGCCAAGTGGCCCGTCCTGGTCGTCCTGATCACGCTGATGATCGCGATCCTGTACTGGGCCTGCCCGAACGCCAAGGTCAGGGGGTGGCGCTGGATCACTCCTGGCAGCTTCCTGGCACTGCTGGTCTGGATGGCCGCGTCCGCGGGCTTCGCCTTCTACGTCGCCAACTTCGGCTCGTACAACAAGACGTACGGCACCATGGCCGGCGTCATCATCTTCCTCATCTGGCTGTGGGTGACCAATCTGGCCATCCTGCTCGGCCTGGAGTTCGATGCCGAGACCGCACGCCAACGGGCCATCGCCGGGGGCCATCCGGCCGAGGCCGAGCCGTACACCGAGCCGCGTGACACCCGTGCCTGGGACGAGCAGGACCGGCAGAGGGTGGACATGCCCGAGGACCGCAGCTCCTGACCCGAGCATCCGCAGCTCCTTCGGGGGACGGGCCCGGTGGCCCGGCCCCCGGCGCCGTGTCTACGACGCGTCACCGCGATCCCGGCGTACCAGCCGTGTCAGCAGTGGCCACGCCAGCAGTACGACGACCACGGCGTACACGGTCACCGCGAACGGGGTGTTGACCAGGCCGGTGACGCTGCCGTCGCTGATCTGCAGGGCGCGGCGCAGCTGCTGTTCGGCGTGGGGGCCGAGGATGACGCCGATGACGGCGGGGAGCACGGGCAGCCCGTAGCGGCGCATGCCGAACCCGATCAGACCGATGATCAGCAGGATCACCAGGTCGACGGCCTCGCCGCCGACGGCGTAGGCGCCGACCGAGGCGAAAAAGAGGATTCCCGCGTACAGATACGGCCGTGGAACGCGAAGCAGCTTGGCCCAGAGCGGCGCGAGCGGCAGGTTGAGGGCGAGCAGCAGCACCATGCCGACGAACAGCGAGGCGATCAGGCCCCACACCAGCTCGGGTTCGCGTTCGAAGAGCAGCGGGCCCGGCTGGATGCCGTACTGCTGGAAGGCGGCCAGCATGACGGCGGCGACCGCGGTGGTCGGCAGGCCCAGCGTCAGCATCGCCACCAGGGTGCCCGCCGCCGAGGCCGACGCGGCGGACTCGGGTCCCGCCACGCCCTCGATGGCGCCCTTGCCCCACTCGTCCTTGTGCCGGGAGAGGCGCTTCTCGGTGACGTAGGAGAGGAAGGTGGGGATCTCGGCGCCGCCCGCCG
>NZ_JBFBJT010000052.1:0-46388 GCF_040686175.1 Streptomyces sp. NPDC086077
GTGTCTTCCTTGGTGGCACTCGAAGCCCAACAAGTCCCCCGGCTGGGCGCCCGGGCGGCGGGACGCGGTGAGAAGGGCAGCGCGCGGTCCGTCTCGGAGTCTTGGGCGACCGAACCGGGGGCGAGCCTCCTGCCGGCCTCGGTGGCCGGTGGTCCGCAGCCCTCGGGTTCTGTTCAGCAGCGGCGGCGGTCCTCGGTGATCAGCCCTCGGACGGCCGTCAGCGCGTGGTCGCCCGAGCCGGCGGCATACACCTCGGCGACAATGCGTTCGGTGTTGCGGGGCGTGGTGAGGATGGTTCCGTCGGCGAAGGTGAGGATGCGGTCGGGGGTGGCGGCGAGGGTGGTGGCAGCGGTGCGCTTCGCGGCGCGGTGCCCGGCGCATTTTCGGGCGGGGCTGTCGGAGCGCGTTCCGACGCGCTCCTCGGCGCGCCTTTCGGCCGCATAGAAGGCGCTTGCGCAGTCGCGCCGGCGTCGGCGCTCGCGCTCGCGCTCGCGCCGAGGAGGGTGCTCGCCACGAGGGTCGCCCCGGTGAGCATGGACATGATAATTCGGCTGTCATGACCGGTGTTCTACGGCGACTTGGGCTCACCCGCAATGAGGTCTCTGGGGCGGGGGTCGACGCGAGGGGACGGGCTGCAGCCGGTTCTGCGCAATGGTCCAGAAAACCGGTTGCCTCCGACCTGCCTGTGGCGCGAGCCTTTCACGGCTTGGTGCCCACCTGCGCGCTCCGCGCTCGCACCCCTTCCGCCCTGACAAGAGCCACTGGGACGTCATGCAGATTCAAGACCTTCCGTATCCCGACCCTGGTGTGCCGGACGCGCGTTCGGGGCCGCGGTTCCTGTGGTGGCTGGGCCGGAACCAGTTGCGCGGTCAGCTCATCGCCCTGACCTGGGGCCTGGTGCACTTCGTCTCGGTCTCCTCGCTGCCGTTCTGCGTCGGCTTCGCCGTCCAGGCCGTGGTCGACCGCTCCGGGGAGCGGCTCGCCCTCGCCGGCGGGCTGATGGTGCTGGCCTGCGCCGGCAACGCCCTCGGCGACACCTTCCTGCACCGGGCCGCCGTCACCAACTGGATCACCGCGGCCGCCCGGGTCCAGCAACTTCTGGCCCGCAAGGCCGCGCATCTGGGTTCCGCGCTGACCCGGCGGGTCGCGGCCGGCGAGGTCGTCGCCGTATCCACCGGTGACGTCGAGAAGATCGGCTGGTTCGTGGAGGCGGTGTCCCGCTTCACCGCGGCTGCCGTCACGATCGTGCTGGTCTGTATCGGCCTCGTCGTCTACCAGCCGGCCCTCGGCGTCGTCGTCGCCGTCGGCCTTCCGGTGCTGGCGGTGGCCGTACTGCCCCTGCTCCCCCGCGCGACCCGCCGTGCCGACGTCCAGCGGGAGAAGGCGGGGTACGCCACCGAACTCGCCTCGGACACCGTCGCCGGGCTGCGCGTCCTGCGCGGCATCGGCGGTGAGGAACTGTTCCTCGACCGCTACCGCCGCGCCTCCCAGGAGGTCCGTCACGCGGCCGTGCACAACGCGCGAATGTGGTCGCTGATCTCGGCGATCCAGGTGCTGCTGCCCGGCCTGCTGCTGATCGCGGTCGTCTGGTACGGCGTGCATCTGGCCCGGCAGGGCCGCATCACCGTCGGGGAACTCGTCACCGTCTACAGCTCGGTCATGCTCCTCACCTATCCCCTGCGGCACTTCGAAGAGATCGCGATGGCCTATTCGTTCTCGCGGCCCTCCGCCAAACGGGCGGCCCGTGTGCTGTCGCTGGAGCGGGCCACGGACGCCGAGGGGGCGCGCGAGGACTCTGCGGAGCCATCCCCCGGGGGCGGGCGCACGGACTCAGCGGGCTCGAACGCGGGCTCGCAACCAGGCGGCCTGCCGTCCGGGGACCTGCCGTCCGGGGACCTGCCCTCGGGGGACCTGTACGACCCGGTCACCGGTCTGCTCGCGCCGTCCGGTCGGTTCACGGCCGTGGTGTGCGGCGACCCGGATGCGGCAGGACGGCTGGCAGAGCGGCTCGGCGGCCATCCCTCGGAGGCCGGTACGCCGGTGCTGCTCGGCGGGGTTGCGCTCGACGAACTGCCGCTGGACCGCGCGCGGACGGCGGTGCTGGTCCAGGACAAGGATCCCGTTCTGCTCTCGGGCACCCTGCGCGACCTGCTCGACGTCCCCGCGTCCGGAAACGTACGCCCGGACGAGGCGCTGGCGGCCGCACAGTGCGAGGACGTGCTGGCGGCGCTCGTGCAGGGCTCGCTCGACGCCGACGACCCGATGGACGCCCGGATCACCGAACGCGGGCGCTCCCTCTCCGGTGGCCAGCGCCAGCGGCTCGCCCTCGCCCGGTCGCTCATCACCGACCCGGAGGTGCTCGTCCTGGACGAACCGACCTCCGCCGTCGACTCCCACACCGAGGCACGGATCGCGGAAGGCGTGCGCGAGCTGCGGGCCGGGCGCACGACGGTCGTCTTCACCTCCTCGCCGCTGCTGCTGGACCGCGCGGACCGGGTGGTGCTCGTCCACGAGGGCGAGGTCGCCGCGGTCGGTGTGCACCGGGACCTGGTGCACGAGGAGCCCCGGTACCGGGCCGTGGTGACCCGGGAGACCGAGGAGGAGGCCGCCGCGCTGAGCGGCGTACTCGCCGAGTTCGACGCCGACGAGCTCAACAAGCTGGACGAGTTGGACGAGTTGGACGAGCTGGACGAGCTGGACGAGCTGGACGAGATCGAGGAGACAGCATGATCGGCGTGGCGCCACCGGCGTACGACCCGGCGGCACCGACGACGGCGCACACCCTGCCCGTCGGTGCCCCCGCGACCGTGCGCGCCTACGTGGCCGAACTGTTCCGCCGGCACCGCCGGGCGTTCCTGCTCCTCGTCGCCGTCAACACGATCGCCGTGATCGCCTCCATGGTCGGCCCCTACCTGCTGGGCGGTCTCGTCGAGCGAGTCTCGGACGACGCGCGCCAGCTGAACCTGGGCCTCACGGTGACGTTCTTCCTGCTCGCCCTCGTCGTGCAGGCCGTGTTCGTGCGTGAGGTGCGGTTGCGCGGCGCGATGCTCGGCGAGCGGATGCTGGCCGATCTGCGCGAGGACTTCCTCGTGCGGTCGGTCGGGCTGCCGCCGGGAGTCCTGGAGCGGGCGGGAACGGGTGATCTTTTGTCCCGGATCACCACCGACATCGACCGGCTCGCCAACGCCATGCGCGAGGCCGTTCCCCAGCTGGCGATCGGTGTGGTGTGGGTGGCCCTGCTGCTGGGCGGCCTGGTCGTCACGGCACCCCCGCTGGCCGGCGCCGTGCTGCTCGCTCTGCCGCTGCTGGTGATCGGCTGTCGCTGGTACTTCCGCCGGGCGCCTGCGGCCTACCGGTCCGAGGCCTCCGGGTACGCAGCCGTGGCCGCCGCGCTCGCCGAGACCGTGGACGCCGGGCGTACCGTCGAGGCGCATCGGCTCGGCGACCGCCGGGTGGAACTGTCGGAGCGCCGGATCAAGGAGTGGACCGCCTGGGAGCGCTACACGCTCTGGCTGCGGTCGGTGCTGTTCCCGGTCATCAACGTCACCCATGTGACCGTGCTCGCGTCCGTCCTGATGGTCGGCGGGGTGTTCGTGCTCCAGGGCCGGCTCGGGCTCGGGCAGCTGACCACGGGCGCGCTGATCGCGCAGATGCTCGTCGATCCGGTCGGGCTGATCCTGCGCTGGTACGACGAACTGCAGGTGGCCCAGGTGTCGCTGGCCCGGCTCGTCGGCGTCCGCGACATCGAGCCGGACGCCGGGGACCCGGCGCTGGCGCCCGACGGCCGGGACGTGCACGCCGACCACGTGCACTTCGGTTATGTCGAGGGTGTCGACGTACTGCGCGAGGTGTCGCTGGACGTCGCCCCCGGCACCAGGCTGGCGCTGGTGGGCCCCTCCGGCGCGGGCAAGTCGACACTGGGCCGGCTGCTCGCCGGGATCTACGCGCCGAGGGACGGCCGGATCACCCTCGGCGGTGCGGAACTGTCCCGTATGCCCGCGGAACGCGTCCGCTCGCACGTGGCTCTCGTCAACCAGGAACACCACGTCTTCGTCGGCGCCCTGCGCGACAACCTGCTGCTCGCCCGCACCGACGCCGTCGACGCCGAGCTGTGGGCGGCGCTCGGCGCGGTCGACGCGGACGGGTGGGCGCGCGCGTTGGAGAAGGGGCTGGACACCGAGGTCGGCTCGGGCGGGCTCGCGCTCACCCCGGCCCAGGCCCAGCAGATCGCGCTGGCGCGGCTGGTGCTGGCCGATCCGCACACGCTGGTCCTGGACGAGGCGACGTCCCTCCTCGACCCGCGCGCGGCACGTCACCTGGAACGGTCCCTTGCCCGCGTCCTCGACGGCCGCACCGTCGTCGCCATCGCCCACCGCCTGCACACCGCCCACGACGCCGACGTCATCGCCGTCGTCGAGAACGGCCGCATCAGCGAGCTGGGCAGCCATGCCGAGCTGGTCGAGGCGGACGGGGCGTACGCGGCGCTGTGGAGGTCGTGGCATGGGTGAGGGGTGACGGCTCACGGCGCCCGGCCTCCCTGGGGAGAACGGGGTGCGAGCGGCGCGCGGCCGCTGTTCGGACGCCCCCGGCGTCGCCGCGCGCCGTCCCGGCCGAAGCCCCCTCCCCGGCCCGGGCACCCACGTGCCGGGCCGCGCGGCTTCGACGGCTCGCCCCCTGTCGGTGCCCGTGGCGTTGCGCGGGGGCGAACAGGGGTGGAAGGCTGGAAAGCGGCGCAGGCTCGGGGAGCGTCCGCGAAGTGCGCGGGACAGCAGTGGACGCAGTCTGTGTCCCCGGTACGGACGGCGCGACGTCGACCGTGGCGGGAACGGCCCCGTCCTCACCACCTGGAGGTACCCGTGAACAGCGCCGACGGATGGGGAGACGACGTCTACCAGCCCGACGGGTCCGAGCAGCGCGAGGACACGGGGCTGCTCGACGCGGAGGACACCCTGGACAACGACGGTGTCAGCGACCCCCTGGATCGGGGCTGGTCCCCTCCGGAGCGGCCGTGGGCGGTGGAGCACAACGGCGTGACGGCAGCCGAACGGGTGCGGGGGGAGACCCTGGACCAGCGGCTGGCGGAAGAGCTGCCCGAGTCGGCCGTACCCGAAGGCGACGGCCTCGGCGACGCCGACGGCACCGACGGGGAACTCCTTGACAACGAGGTCGGCGGCGCCCGGTCCGGGCGGCTCGTCGCCCCGGACGAGGGGGCGCACGAGGACGACGAGTCCGCGCTGATCGCCACGGACGTCGGGATCGACGGGGCGGCCGCCTCCGCCGAGGAGGCCGCCGTCCACATCGTCGACGAGGACGCCCTGTCCGGCTGACGCCGACCGCGCCCGCCCGACGCCCCCGCCCATGCCCCCTCCGCACCAGGAGCAGCCATGCAGCAGGACAAGCACCCCGACTACCACCCGGTCGTCTTCCGGGACCGCGCCGCCGGGTACGCCTTCCTGACCCGGTCCACCGCCACCAGCGAACAGACCATCGAGTGGGACGACGGCGAGAACTACCCCGTCGTGGACGTCGAGATCTCCTCGGAGAGCCACCCGTTCTACACCGGCAAGGCCCGCACGGTGGACACCGAGGGCCGCGTCGCCCGCTTCGAGCGCCGGTACGGAGAAGGTACGCGTCAAGGCACCGACTGACGACGTCTCCGTGCGCGCCGTGCTGGGCCTCAGATCACGTTGAGTGCCGCCGCGCCGCCCACTCCCCCGAGCACCATGAACGCCGGCATCAGCACCTTCAGCTCCACCCAGCTGCCCGCCCTGAACCGCATGACCTTCGGTGGCCCGATCGGATACCAGCGCTTGCGGCCCACCGGGATCGGCCACAGTATCGGGCAGCCCGAGACGGTCAGCGCGTCCCCGATGTCGTGCACCAGCGCGCCGAGCACGATGGGCAGGCCCAGCCACAGGTACTCCTGGCCCGGCTCTGTGAACAGCCAGTCCGCCCCGTTGCCGGGCTGGTCCAGGACACCGGCGACGATCCAGGCGCTCGTCGCGGCGAGCAGCCACACCAGGACATCCGCGCTGGCACCGCGGGTCGCCCGCCACAGCAGGCCCTCGATGGCCAGCACCATGTGGACGAAGAGGATCGCCAGCACCGCCCAGCGCCCGCCGGTGATCGCCAGCACCGAGGCGCCCGCGCCGATCAGGACCGCCCACAGCCAGGTGTGCGTGAGCGTGCGGTGCCCCCCGGAGCGACGCGGATCGCCCTGCTTCTTCGTGGCCTTGTAGACGGCGTAGGAGAGTTTGTCGACGATCTCGCAGAGCCAGCGCGACAGCGGTCCGAAGGAGCGCGAGATGGTGGCGGCCTTGTGGTCGAGGTCGGGGGCGAGCGCGGCTCCAGCGCAGATCAGCGCGCCGCACAGCAGGACCGGCCAGGGCATCCCATGCCCTGCCGCGGTGGCGGCGGCTCCGACGCCGAGCCAGGCCGCGGCGCCCGAGAGAGAGTGTGCTGGTCCCATCATTGCCGCTGCCCGCCCCATTCTTCGTGCGCCGCTGTCCAGTTGACTCGTTGCGCCGACGTCGTGTCGGCGACACAGCGTAGCGTTCGCGATCTTCATGCGGGCATCCGATTCCCGCATCGGCCGGAAGGCCAGGCAAGATGGGGGCGTGACCCTCATCGATCAGCTGCCGCAGACCGCCGACCCCGACGCCCTCTACGAAGCCTTCGAGTCGTGGGCGCAGGAGCGCGGTCTCACGCTCTACCCCCACCAGGAGGAGGCGCTGATCGAGGTGGTCTCCGGTGCGAACGTGATCGTGTCGACCCCCACCGGATCCGGCAAGAGCATGATCGCCGCGGGCGCCCACTTCGCCGCGCTGGCGAGGGACGAGGTCACCTTCTACACGGCTCCGATCAAGGCGCTGGTCTCGGAGAAGTTCTTCGAGTTGTGCAAGCTGTTCGGGACCGAGAACGTCGGCATGCTCACCGGCGACGCCTCCGTGAACGCCGACGCCCCGGTGATCTGCTGCACCGCCGAGGTGCTCGCCTCGATCGCCCTGCGCGACGGCAGGAACGCGGACATCGGCCAGGTCGTGATGGACGAGTTCCACTTCTACGCGGAGCCGGACCGCGGCTGGGCCTGGCAGATCCCCCTGCTCGAACTGCCGCAGGCGCAGTTCGTCCTCATGTCGGCCACCCTCGGCGACGTCTCGATGTTCGAGAAGGACCTCACCCGGCGCACCGGCCGCCCGACCTCGGTGGTCCGTTCGGCGACGCGTCCGGTGCCGCTCTCCTACGAGTACCGGCGCTCCCCGCTCACGGAGACGCTGACGGAGCTGCTGGACACCAAGCAGGCGCCCGTCTACATCGTGCACTTCACCCAGGCCCAGGCGGTGGAGCGGGCGCAGGCGCTGATGAGCATCAACATGTGCTCGCGCGAGGAGAAGGAGCAGATCGCCGAGCTGATCGGCAACTTCCGCTTCACCACCAAGTTCGGCCGTAATCTCTCCCGCTACGTCCGGCACGGCATCGGCGTGCACCACGCCGGCATGCTGCCCAAGTACCGCCGCTTGGTGGAGAAGCTCGCCCAGGCCGGTCTGCTGAAGGTCATCTGCGGCACGGACACTCTGGGCGTGGGCGTCAACGTGCCCATCCGCACTGTGCTGTTCACCGCACTCACCAAGTACGACGGCAGCCGGGTACGCACGCTGCGCGCACGCGAGTTCCACCAGATCGCCGGGCGGGCCGGGCGGGCGGGCTTCGACACTGCAGGCTTCGTGGTCGCCCAGGCTCCCGAGCACGTCATCGAGAACGAGAAGGCGCTCGCCAAGGCGGGCGACGACCCGAAGAAGCGCAGGAAGGTCGTCCGCAAGAAGGCGCCGGAGGGCTTTGTCGCCTGGAGCGAGGACACTTTCGAGCGGCTGATCGCCTCCGAGCCGGAGCCGCTGACGTCCCGCTTCCGGGTCACGCACACCATGCTGCTGTCCGTGATCGCCCGGCCCGGCAACGCCTTCGAGGCCATGCGGCACCTCCTGGAGGACAACCACGAGCCTCGCAAGCAGCAGCTGCGGCACATTCGGCGGGCGATCGCCATCTACCGCTCGCTGCTGGACGGCGGCATCGTCGAGAAGCTGGACCAGCCGGACGCCGAGGGCCGCATCGTCCGTCTCACCGTGGACCTTCAGCAGGACTTCGCGCTCAACCAGCCGCTGTCCACCTTCGCGCTCGCGGCCTTCGAGCTGCTGGATCCCGAATCGCCGTCGTACGCGCTGGACATGGTGTCCGTCGTGGAGTCCACGCTGGACGATCCACGCCAGATCCTCGCCGCCCAGCAGAACAAGGCGCGCGGTGAGGCAGTGGCCGCGATGAAGGCGGACGGTGTCGAGTACGAGGAGCGCATGGAGCGGCTCCAGGACGTCTCCTACCCGAAGCCGCTGGAGGAGCTGCTCTTCCACGCGTACGACACGTACCGCAAGAGCCACCCGTGGGTCGGCGACCACCCGCTGTCGCCGAAGTCCGTCATCCGGGACATGTACGAACGGGCGATGTCCTTCACGGAGTTGGTCTCCTTCTACGAGCTGGCCCGCACCGAGGGCATCGTGCTGCGCTACCTGGCCGGCGCGTACAAGGCCCTGGAGCACAACATCCCGGACGACCTCAAGTCCGAGGACCTCCAGGACCTGATCGAGTGGCTCGGCGAGATGGTGCGTCAGGTCGACTCCAGCCTGCTGGACGAGTGGGAGCAGCTCGCCAACCCGGAGGTGATGACGGCCGAGGAGGCTCAGGAGAAGGCCGACCAGGTCAAGCCTGTTACCTCCAATGCCCGCGCCTTCCGGGTCCTGGTCCGCAACGCGCTGTTCCGCCGCGTCGAACTGGCCGCCCTCGACCAGGTCGCGGAGCTGGGCGAACTGGATGCCGAGTCCGGCTGGGACGCCGAAGCCTGGGGCGAGGCCATGGACAAGTACTGGGACGAGTACGACGACCTCGGCACCGGCCCCGACGCCCGCGGCCCCAAGCTGCTGCTGATCGAGGAGGAGCCGGAGCACGGGCTGTGGCGCGTCCGGCAGATCTTCGACGACCCCAACGACGATCACGACTGGGGCATCAGCGCCGAGATCGATCTTGCGGCCTCCGACGCCGAAGGCCGTGCCGTGGTCCGCGTCACCGACGTCGGCCAGCTGTGAGCACAGGAGACACACAGTCATGACAAACCCGGCCGAGAGGCTCGTCGACCTGCTCGACCTGGAGCAGATCGAGGTCAACATCTTCCGGGGCCGCAGCCCCCAGGAGTCGCTGCAACGGGTCTTCGGCGGCCAGGTGGCCGGCCAGGCGCTGGTCGCCGCCGGGCGCACCACCGAGGGCGACCGGCCGGTGCACTCGCTGCACGCGTACTTCCTGCGGCCCGGGCGGCCGGGCGTGCCGATCGTGTACCAGGTCGAGCGGGTCCGTGACGGGCGGTCGTTCACGACCCGCCGGGTCACGGCCGTGCAGCAGGGCCGCACGATCTTCAATCTCACCGCCTCCTTTCACAAGCCTGAGGAAGGGAACTTCGAGCACCAGCTGCCGCCGGCTCGCGAGGTGCCGGACCCGGAGTCGCTGCCGACCGTCGCCGAGGAGATTCGGAAGCATCTGGGCGCGCTGCCCGAGCAGTTGGAGCGGATGGCGCGCCGCCAGCCGTTCGACATCCGGTATGTGGACCGGCTGCGCTGGACGCCGGAGGACATCAAGGGCGCGGAGCCGCGCAGCGCCGTGTGGATGCGCGCCGTCGGGCCGCTCGGTGACGACCCGCTGGTACACACCTGCGCCCTGACGTACGCCAGCGACATGACCCTGCTGGACGCCGTGCGCATCCCCGTCGAGCCCCTGTGGGGTCCGCGCGGCTTCGACATGGCGTCGCTGGACCACGCGATGTGGTTCCACCGGCCGTTCCGCGCGGACGAGTGGTTCCTGTACGACCAGGAGTCACCGATCGCGACCGGCGGGCGAGGGCTCGCCCGTGGGCGGATCTACGACCTGGAAGGCCGTCTGCTGGTGTCGGTCGTCCAGGAAGGGCTGTTCAGGGCGCTGTAGCTGCGGCTGTTGCTGTTGCTGTTGCTGTTGCTGCAGGGGAGGGTCCAGCCGCCGTGGGGGCCTTATGAGCTTCTGCGGCGAAGCCGGCCCAGCAGGCCTCGGGGGCGCTCCGACTCAGGGGCGCGAGCGTGGGTGCGGGCGTCGGGTCGGGGCGTGGCAGGCCGTGTGGGGGGTCGGGACGCGGGCGGGCGCTCCTTGTGCAAGGCCCCCGGCCGACGCACCGCACGGTGCGACTGGGCGGATCCGGCCGGGTGCACCGTACGACGCTCGTCACCGTGATCGGCCCGTCGCTCCGCACAGTGCGCGTGACCATGGTCGGTCCGACGGTCCGTACGGCGCGCTTCAGCGTCGTCGCCCCGACGTTCCACACCGTGCGCGTCGCCTTGTTCAGCCTGGTTTTCGGCCCGAGGTGCTGGTCGCGGTGCCGGACGATGTGCGCGGGCCTCGTCCAGCACCTGGCTGAGCTCGGCCCGCAGCCAGCTGATCTCGTCCGGGGCGTCGGCCGTCATGAGCCTCTCGGCGCGCTCCGCCGACGGTGAACCGGGCGCGCCCTGGGCCGGCGGTCCCGGACGGAACCGGTTCACATGAGCGCGCTCGTAGGGATCCGCGACGATGTCCGCGACCTGAACGGGATCCAGCAGCGCGGCCAGGGCACCGGCACGCTCCCAGGGATCCTCGGCCCCGCGCAGCAGGAACCCCACATACCGCCCCCGCCAGTTGCGGGCGCGCAGATCCACCCCTTCGCGCAGCCGAACCCGCAGCCCCTCGGGCAGCGCACGACCCTTCACCAACAGCGCGTTCCGCTCGTCGGCCGCGACCTGGCTCACCTCGTCGGCCAGATAGAGCCAGACGAGCGTCCGATAGCGGTTCAGGTAGAACGCGACCGGCACCACCAGCCCCAGCCGGGCCAGACGCGTGAACCGGTCACCCGTCACGCCCATGAGGTGCGCGGCCTCGTTCGTGCTCACCGTCCGCACCCGTGCGAGGAGCGCCTCCGGGAAGCCGTCCTCCGCGCGCAACCGCTCGATCTCGGCGCGGGTGACGCGCCGCCCTCCGCCGCCTTCGTCGGGCAGTGTGCGGATCCCTCCGAGGTTCACCGCGAGCTCGAATTCGCGTCGTTTCATTCCCAGTTCGCGTGCCGCGCGGCTCGGCGTGTACGTGAGAACTTTCGGACTAGCGATGGTGTTGCCCGACATGGCGTCTCTCCCCCGTGGAGTCGTGATCGATGGGCTCCGCTCACGCTCCGTGCGTTCGCGGTCACACCACCGTAGCCGCTCCGTCCGATCACGTGGCGAGCCTGTGGATAACTTCGCGGGGGCAGAAAACGCGCTGGTCAGAGGTCTGTGAACGGGAACCGCTCAGGCTGGCGGGCGTCCACACCGAGGTGCTCGCCGACCCGGTTGACGAGCAGTGTCATCTCGTAGGCGATCTGGCCGATGTCGGCCTCCGCGGCGCTGAGTACGCACAGGCAGCTGCCACTGCCGGCCGCCGTGACGAACAGCACCGCGTCGTCGAACTCGACCATCGTCTGGCGCACCTGCCCCGCCCCGAAGTGGCGTCCCGATCCCTTGGCCAGACTGTGCAGTCCGGACGCGACGGCGGCGAGGTGTTCGGCGTCCTCGCGCCGAAGCCCGGTGCTCGCCCCTGTCACCAGTCCGTCGTTGGACAGGACGAGTGCGTGCCGCACATGCTCCATGCGCTCGGTCAAGTCGTCCAGCAACCAGCCCAGTCCCTTGTGCACCATGATGTCGATCTCCCCGTGTGACGACTCCCCCTGGCCGGAGGATCTCTCCGCCAGCCTTCACCACGTCCGGCTGACGGGCAAGCAGGATGGGGGCATGGCACAGAAGATGACCGACACGGAATGGCGGGCCTTTCTGTCACAAGGCACCCGCACCGCAAAGCTGTCCACCGTGAGGGCTGACGGGAGCCCGCACGTGGCGCCGATCTGGTTCCTGCTCGACGGGGACGAGGTGGTGTTCAACACCTCCAAGGAAAGCGTGAAGGGGCGCAATCTGGCCCGGGACGGGCGGGTCGCCCTCTGCGTGGACGACGACCGGCCGCCGTTCGACTTCGTCGTCGTGCAGGGGCGGGCCCAGCTCTCCGAGGACCTCGACGAGCTTCGGGAGTGGGCCACCCGGATCGCCGGGCGGTACATGGGCGAGGAGAACGCCGAGGCGTTCGGGGAACGCAACGGCCAGCCGGGAGAACTCCTGGTGCGGGTCACGATCGACAAGGTCCTGGCCCAGAAGGCCGTCGCCGGCTGAAGCCCCTCCGACCGATCAACTAACGGAGTCGAGGAGCCGGGCGGTGTGCACCCGCCCGGCGTACTCGACGAGCCGGATGAGCACTTCCTTCCCCGAGTCACGGTCACGTGCGTCGCAGAGCACGACCGGAGTTCCCCGATCGAGGTCCAGCGCGCGGCAGACGTCCTGTGCGCCGTAGGCGCGGGCGCCCGTGAAGCAGTTGACGGCCACGACGAAGGGGATGTGGCGGTGCTCGAAGTAGTCCACCGCGGGGAAGCAGTCCTCCAGCCGGCGGGTGTCGGCCAGGACGACCGCCCCCAGCGCTCCCTGCGACAGCTCGTCCCACAGGAACCAGAAACGGTCCTGTCCTGGTGTACCGAACAGGTACAGGGAGAGCCCGGAGCGGATGGTGATGCGGCCGAAGTCCATGGCGACCGTGGTCGTGACCTTGTGGTCCACGCCGTCGGTGTCGTCCACCAACTGACCGGCCTCGCTCAGCAGCTCCTCGGTACGCAAGGGCCTTATCTCGCTGACCGCGCCCACCAAGGTGGTCTTGCCCACGCCGAACCCGCCGGCGACAAGTATCTTCAACGCCAGGGCGGCGGTATCGCCCTCGGTGGCGTCGGACGTCTCGGAGACCATCGATCACTTCTCTCGGGAGTGCCGGCAAGGGTCGACGTCGGTACGCGCGTGCCACGCCGGGACACGGCGTCCGCACACAACTTCGGTGCTCGTGTGCGAAGGCAGCATCATGGCAACGGCCGGTCCCCGCAGGGCGCTCGGACCGCTCTTTGCCTGATGTGACCGACTCGAATGCGTTCCGCGCCCACAAAGGCGCGTAAGTGGGCGGTCTGTGCGGCCGTACGCGCGCGGGTTGTCGTGAGCGTTCATCTACAGCGCCCGCAGTCCGTCGATGACCTCGCGCAGAATCCGCTCGTCGGGCAGTTGGGCGGGGGGCACGGGGCGGCTGACGGTGACGCGGCCGAGTTCCAGGAGGTCCCCCAGCAGGACCCGGACGACACCGACGGGGAGGTCGGCGCCCGCGGCGAGTTCGGCGACCGATTGGGTCTCGGGGCGGCACAGATCGACGAGTGCCCGGTGCTCGGGGCCGAGCGTGGGGTCGTCGTCGAGGTGGGGAGCGCCCGGGTCGAGAGTGACCAGGGCGATGAGGTCGAAGCGCACCCCGGTGGGCCCGGGTTTGGTGCGGCCACCCGTCATGGCGTACGGCCGCACGAGCGGGCCCGCCTCGCCGTCATACCACTGGCTGCCCTGCTCGTGCGGGCTGCCCTTGATGTCCTCGGTCATCTGTGCGGACCGCCTTCTCGCCTCATCCGGCGGCGGGCCGCGCGTTCATGCGCGGCGCCGTGTAGAGGTGCTCACCGACGCGTTTCACCAGCCGTGCCATCTCGTAGGCGACCAGGCCTATGTCGGCGGTGACGGCGGTGAGGACGGCCAGGCAGGAGCCGTCTCCGGCGGCGGCCACGAAGAGGAAGGCGTCGTCCATCTCCACCATGGTCTGGCGCACGCCACCGGCGCCGAAGTGCCGGCCGGCCCCCTTGGCCAGGCTGTGGAAGCCCGAGGCGACGGCGGCGAGGTGTTCGGCGTCCTCACGGCCGAGTCCGGTCGAGGAGCCCACGGCGAGTCCGTCGTTGGAGAGCACCACGGCGTGCCGTACCTCGTGCACGCGCAGTACCAAGTCGTCCAACAGCCAGTCGAGTTCGCCGGAACTCTGAGCGGCTCTCATGCCAGGGTCCTGGATCATGCGGGGTCTCCTTCGCTGCTGTCACTGCCGCCTGCGGGGGCGGGTCTCGCGCCGCGGCCGGGTGGGCGGCCGCCACCGCGTGCCCATCCGTCGCGGTAGGCCGCCATGCGGTCACGTACGAGTTCGGGTGTGCGCCGGTCGTCGTTCCGGTGGGCGGACGGCTGCGGCGGGTCCTGGGCGCGCCGCTCGCGCAACTGGGGGGCGAGGCTGGCCTGTCGTACCCGGCGGGGGAGGTTCTCGGATCCTTCCTCGGGGTCGGGGGCACGGTGCAGGCGCAAGGTGGTGACTCCGGGGGGCGGGGTTTCGGGGCCGGTCTGCGCCGTGGCCGGGACGGGGGCCACCAGGGCGGGCCGGTCACCGGTGGTGGGGACGGCCTCCTGGTGGAGGGGTCCGCCGGGCACGCGCGCGTACCTGTGTTCCGGGTCCGCCGCCTGGGCGCTGGAACGTTCCGGCACACCGCTGTGCAGCAGGGCGGTGGGCAGCAGGACGACCGCGGTGGTACCGCCGTAGGGGGAGGTGCGCAGGTGCACCTTGATCTCATGGCGTGCGGCGAGCCTGCTGACGACGAAGAGGCCGAGCCGGTCGCTGTCGAAGAGATCGAGCGCTTCTGACTGGGCGATACGGCGGTTGGCCTCGGCGAGGGTGTCCCGGCCCATTCCCAGGCCGCGGTCCTCGACCTCTATGGCGTAGCCGTTGCCGACGGGCTCTCCGGTGACACGCACGCGCGTGTGCGGGGGTGAGAACTGGGCGGCGTTCTCGACGAGCTCGGCCAGCAGGTGGGTGAGGTCGGCGACGGCGGCGCCGATGACGAGGGCTTCGGGTAGCTGCCGTACCTCCACGCGCGCGTAGTCCTCGATCTCGGAGACGGCGGCGCGGACCACGTTGGTCAGGGAGACCGGCATGCGCCAGGCCCGGCCGGGGGCCGCGCCGGAGAGGATGATCAGGCTCTCGGCGTGGCGCCGCATACGGGTGGTGAGGTGGTCGAGCCGGAACAGGTCGCTCAGTTCGTTCGGGTCGTCGGAGCGGCGTTCCATGCTGTCCAGAAGGGTCAGCTGACGGTGGACGAGGACCTGGCTGCGGCGTGCGAGGTTGACGAAGACACCCGAGATGCCGCTGGCGAGTTCGGCGCGTTCCACGGCGGCGCGCAGCGCGGCCCGGTGCACCGTGCCGAGGGCCTCGGCGACCTGGCCGACCTCGTCCTCGGCGGGCGGCCCGGGCGGTGCCTCGGCCCGGACGTCGATCTCCTCTCCGGCGCGCAGTTTGCGCATGGCTTCGGGGAGTTTGCGACGGGCGATCTCCAGTGCGCCGTTGCGCAGGCTGATCAGTTCGACGACGAGGCCGCGCCCGATGCGTACCGAGATGACGAGCGACGCGGCGACGGCGGCCAGGCCGAAGAGCACGGCGGCGCCCGCAGGGGTGAGCAGGCCGCGTGCGAACGGGTCGGCCCGGTCGGCCACGCCCCGGGCGGCGTCCCGCTCGATGGTGCGCATGCCGCCCTGCACGCGCGCGTGTGCGGGGGTCCAGTCGGCCTCGGACGCGGCCTTGATCGCCGCGGGCCCCGGCCGGCTCGTCAGGACCTTGTCCTCGACGGCGACCAGGGCCGTGTAGTCCACGCTCCCGGCGAGGTTCCGCCAGGCGGCGCGCTCGTCGCCGCGCAGGTCGGCGACGGCGCCGTCGGTGAGGGCGCGGCGGGTGTCGACCGCTCCGGTGAGCAGCCGCATCCGCTCGCCGTCCAGGCGGCCCGCGAGCCGGGCGCTGGAGAGCAGCACGTCCTCCCGGGCCAGGGCCTCGCCGGCGCGGGAGAACTCCAGCAGCACGCGCGCGTCGGAACCGAGTTCGGCGTCCTGGATGCCGGTGAGGGCACCGCCCACGCCGAAGGCCGTGGAGATGGTGTTCGCGTACCGCTCGTACGCCTCGTCCCATCCGGCACGCCGCTCCAGCACGTCCGCCCGCAGCGTCCGCAGCCCCTCCGTGCCCGTGACGAAGGTTTCTAGCCGCATCGCGACTCCCTTGGGCAGGTCCTGTCCCTCGGCGACGGTGTTGCGGTCGCCGAGCCGCAACCTCGCCACCGCCCGGTCCGTGCGCTCAGCGAGGCGCCGCAGCTCGCCACCGGCGCCGGCCGAGGGGTCGGTGGCGTGCCGTACGGCGGCGGCGCGCTCGGCCTGGAGCGCGGCCACGGTGGCCGCCACAGGGGCGCGGACGTCGGAGTCCACGCGCTGCAACTGGCGTAGCCGGGCGACGTCCTGGACGGTGCTCACGGTGGCGTACGCCCAGAGGGCCAGGAGTGAGACGGCGGGCACCATCAGCAGACAGACGATCTTGGCGCGCACGGTACGCGGCCGGATGTGCCAGCGCTCCCCCGCGCCCGTGGGATCACCTGTCGCCTCCGCGTCCACGGTGTCCCGCGGGGTTTCGTCGGCCGGTGGTCCGGCGTGGGCGCGCCGGCCGCGCGCGGGGGTCGAGGGCGGCGTCTCGGCGCCTGTGCCGGGTTTCCTGCGGGGGGTACGCATGGCCTCCTCGTTCGGAAAGGGTTCGGTGCGGTCCGGTGCAGGTGCGCCCTCAGTGGGCGGCGCTCCCGAGGGGCCGCTGGGCCGATGCGGAGGCCGCGCGCTCGCCTGCCGTCGGGGACAGCGCCACGAAGGCTGAGGTCAGGAAGAGGTAGGACCCGAGGCCGACGGCGAGGGGGAAGACGAACTGCATCGCCGTGGCCCCGGGCAGGACCTCGCCGGAGGGCGTGACCTGCACGCGCACCGCGAACATCCCGGTGTAGTGCATGCTGCTCACGGCCGCGCCCATGACGAGGGAGGCGACGGTGACCGCGACGGGCGACTTGATGTTGAGCGCCGCCCACAGGGCCGCGGTCGCCGCGACGACGGCGATCACGACCGAGAGGGCGACCCGCATCGGGTCGTACATCACGTCACCGTGCAGGCGTACCGCCGCCATGCCCAGGTAGTGCATGCTCGCGACGCCCAGTCCGGTGGTGAGGCCGCCGATGAGCAGCGCACGGACCCGGTCGCGGCCGTAGC
This sequence comes from Streptomyces sp. NPDC086077, assembly GCF_040686175.1. Taxonomy (NCBI): domain Bacteria; kingdom Bacillati; phylum Actinomycetota; class Actinomycetes; order Kitasatosporales; family Streptomycetaceae; genus Streptomyces; species Streptomyces sp. NPDC086077. The sequence goes on from NZ_JBFBJT010000052.1 coordinate 17,055, forward strand.
CGACCGCGAAGACGCCGGCACTGACCACGATCATGGCCACGAGCAGGCTGAGCACGGTGAGCGGTACGTCGTAGCGGATCTCGGTCCCGCTGACGCTGAAACCGAGCATGGCCACGAAGTGCATGGTCCAGATGCCGGTGCCGAGGGCCGAGGCGGCCGTGATCAGCCAGTTGCGCCGCGAGCGGCCGGTGGCTCCGAGCGCGCGGACCGTACAGCGCAGGCCCAGTGCGGCGCCTGTGCAGGCCATGACGTACGACAGTACGGGTGTCAGCCAGCCGAGGGCGGCGTGGTCCATGTGTCCCATGGCCAAGGAACGCTAGCGGGAGCACGGGAGCACAAAGGGGGCGCATTTCGAAAGGCGGTGGAATATGACGCAGATATGTACCTGAACGATCGCGTCCCGCTCGAACATGTGCGCCGGGGCGTCCTCCGTGTCAGTGAGGGATCATGCCGAACATGAGCGACGACCGTACGCACGTCCAGGAGTTCTTCACGGCCCGCGCGGCCGACTGGGACAGCCGGTTCCCCGACGACGGCCCCGCCTACGCGGCCGCGGTCGGCGAGCTCGGTCTGCGGGAGGGCGGCCGCGTCCTCGACGCCGGCTGCGGAACCGGACGGGCGCTGCCGCCGCTGCGAGCGGCCGTGGGCGCTTCGGGAGTGGTCTTCGGGGCCGATCTGACCCCCGCCATGCTGCAGGCCGCCGCCCGGGCCGGACGGGACCGTGACGGGTGGCTGCTGCTCGCCGACGTGGCCGCGCTGCCCCTGCGCTCGGAGTCACTCGACGCGGTGTTCGCGGCGGGCCTCATCGCTCACCTGCCCGACCCGGCGCAGAACCTGCGGGAGTTGGCGCGTGTGGTGCGCCCCGGCGGCAGCCTCGCCCTCTTCCACCCGATCGGCCGCGCGGCGCTCGCCGCCCGACAGGGCCGCCGAATCACCCCGAAGGACCTGCGCGCGGAGCCCAACCTCCGCCCGCTGCTGGCCGGTTCCGGCTGGACCATGACCTCGTACGTCGATCAGGACGACCGCTTCCTCGCGCTGGCCGTCAGGGCGGGCTGACCGTCCCGGCGCTTCTCCGCGCCTTACCCCTTCTGCCGCCGCAGCTCCAACTCTACGTTGAGTAGCAGCGGGTGAGCGCCCGGCGAGGGAAGCCACGAAGGGGGATGGTGGTCACTGTGTTCGACAGAGTCCGCAAGGCGTGGTCCGGGTTCCGTGAGGCGGCGCGCGCGGAGCGCGAGCCCGGTCCGGACCGGCGGGGGCACAATCTGTTCGAGGCAGCCGCGGCGTACGTCTCGGCGTGCGCGGAGGACGACCAGGACCGCATCGACGAGGCGGCGGGCCGGGTGTCGCCGGAGGCGCTGTCGTTCGGGGTGAACGAGCTGGCGTGCCGGGCCGTCATCGCCCTGGCCCGGGAGCGCGACCAGTCGCCGCGGACCGTCGCACGCGAACTGCTGGGGCTGCCGACGGCGTGAGTGGGGGGCGACGAGGGGTCGTTCCGGCCCAGTCCGGCCGGACAACCGCAGGTCCGATGGTCCGCACAGTCGTGACAAGCGGCTTCCGGTCGCACTAGGGTGCGCGCCGATGGACGAACCCCTGGGGAGGCTGGGATGGCCGGGACGGACGCGGACGCCGTCGCCGCCGAGGACGACGCGCTCTATGTGCTCACGGCAGTGCTGCTGACGCCTGCGCGGTTTCCGAGCGTGCTGGGCGACGACTACCCGGAGGCCTGCGCGGCACTGGGCATCGCGCCGCTGGCCGACGGGTACGGCCTCGTGTTCGGCCAGGACGGCGAGGGCGCGCGGTGGACGGTCGTCACGGACGACGTGTCGCTGGTCGCGGTCGCCATCGCCTCCTGGGACTGCGGCATGGAGTACGACCTGTCGCCCGACGAGCGGTCCGTGGTCGCGGCCCTGCCGGGCTGGCCGCTCGCGGTCGCCGTCGCGGCTCCCGGCGTGCCCGCGCCGCACGACCCCGACCCCGAGGACGCGGGCTGCGCACCGCTGTCGCCGCCGGACACCACGGGCTGGGGGGCGGCCCAGCGCAGGCTGGGGGCGGACGAGATCGCGGTGCAATGGACGTCGTGGCGGGAGCAGGTCGTTGACAAGGAGCTCGTCGTCCCCGAGCAGGACCCCGAAGCCGCCGAGGACGAGCCGGCCGGCCCGGACCGCGGCGTGATCCGGCGCGTCCTCGCGGAGGCGCACGCGTACGTGGACACCCCGCCGCCCCTGGGCCGCGTCCGGTCGTCCTTCGCCACGGGCGACGCCCGGACGCTGCGCGCGGACGGCCCGGGCTGGTCGCTGGTGGCGCGGACCGACGACATGGCGTTCCTGCTGGTCGACGAGAAGCCGGGCGAGGTACTGCCGGTGGGCCGGGGGCCCAAGCTGCCCGCGCTGCTGGAGGCGCTGGACAAGATGGCGGTACGGCCCAGCTGAGGCGGGCCGACGCCACAAGCAGCGGACGGTCAGCGGACCCTCTGTAGCCGTCGGCCAACGGCCCCGGAGAAGCAGGGGCCTTCACCACCTGTGTCGGTCACCCATGCCTCAACTGGACGCCATGTGGTGTCACTCCATGGAAGACGAGCGGCGCTCGCCCCACGATGGGGCAGCCCCGGCTCGGCCCGTGTGCCGTGCCCCGTCGTCCCGCCCCGGAGGCCCGCATGCGCCCATCCCCTGGCATCCCCCTGGTTGCCACCGCTCTCCTCGCGGCTGCCCTCACGGCGCCGGCCCCGGCCCTCGCCCAGGACGTCGGCGACCCTCACTGTGCGCGTCAGGACCGCGTGCGGGTGCCGGGCGCGGCGCTTCAGCAGACGGTGTGTCTGGCCGACCTGACCACCACCGGCCTCGCCGGTACCCCGTACACCGACCTGGCCGACCAGGCGGGGCTGACGGCGCAGGCCACGCGCACGCCGTCGGGGGTGCCGGGTGTGCAGGTCGACGGGTACTTCCCGGACTCGTCCCGGTTCAACGCCACGCACGGCTGGCGCCATGACGCACAGTTCGTGATCCGGCTGCCGGACCGCTGGAACGGCGGCCTTGTCGTCACCGGCGCTCCAGGGACTCGCAGGCAGTACGCGACGGACAAGGCGATCTCCGACCGCGTGCTGGCACAGGGCTACGCGTACGCCGCGACCGACAAGGGCAACAACGGCACCGACTTCTACCGCGACGGCGATCGGCCCGGCGACGCGGTCGCCGAGTGGAACGCGCGCACGACCCAGCTCACGCGCGCGGCCCGCAAGGTTGTGGCCCAGCGCTACGGCCACGCCCCGCGCCGCACCTACGTGACGGGCATCTCCAACGGCGGCTATCTGACGCGCTGGCAGCTGGAGAACCATCCGGAGCTGTACGACGGCGGGGTGGACTGGGAAGGCGCCCTTTGGACGGCGGACGGCCCGAACCTGCTCACCTCCCTGCCCACGGCGGTGGCGCGGACCTACGGCTCGGCGTCGGACGAGGACATGTACGGCGTGGGCTTCGCGCGTGGCTCGGAGTTCCTGTGGCCGTACCACGAGAAGGCGTACTGGGGTGTCACTCAGAAGACCTACCGCGCGGAATTCGACCCGGCGTACGACCCCGGCTGCCCCGGACCGTCGGCCGGAACCACGCCCGAGGAGATCCTTGCGCCCTGCGCGTCCGACGCGGACTACGACTACGCCTCGCGTCCGTCCTCCGTCCACCGCGCCGTGTCACGGGTGGCGCTGACCGGGCGCATCGGCAAGCCGCTGATCACGCTGCACGGGGACATGGACACGCTGCTGCCCAAGGCCGCCGACTCCGACGTGTACGCACGCATGGTCGACGGGAGGGGGCGGGGACCGTTGCACCGTTACTACACGGTGCAGGGCGGTACGCATGTCGACGGGCTGTACGACACCCATCCGGACCGGCTGCGACCGATCCTGCCCTGCTATCGGTCGGCGTTCGACGCGCTGGTCGCATGGGTGGAGCGAGGGACCCGGCCGCCCGCGGACCGGACCGTCGGCCGGTCCGCGGGCGGTGATGTGGTCGACTCGTGTGCGCTGGACGGCAAGGCCGCCGCGGATCGGTAGCGCCTCAGCGGCCCAGCTCCTTGCGCGTGACCCGGCGCAGCCTGCGGCGCTGCGACGGGTCCAGCGTGAGGTACGCGGCGGCCGGGACGCCCAGCACTATGAGCAGCGCGGCCCACCAAGGCAGCCAGATCAAAAGGATGAGCCCGACCGCCACGCCTCCTGCGGCGATCTTCGCGTTCTTCGACATGTGTGTCGCCTCCTTCGCGGCCACTGCCGCTCTCTGTTCTGAAAACGGGCCCGCGTTTCCGGCGGTTCCGGCCGCACCCCTGAGACGCACCCTGAGACATCCCTGACGCTCGACCCCGAGCCACCCCTGAGAGCCAGGGCGTGAGCGGAGTCACAACTCAAGCATGCCGGGCCGTGCCAGGAAGTGCTGTACCCTCGGCGACCTCGCCCCAGCTAGTCAAACTTGAGGAATGCGGCCATCTCTGTGCAGATGATTCCCACGGCAAACCCCTCCGAAATCACCGAACTGGCCGAATGCTGTGCCGTGTTCATGCCCCGTGATCCGGCCCGCACCGGCCGTGTCGCCTTCTGGCGCCCCGACGGCGCCACCCCGCCGGTCGTGAACGGCGGCACGGTCGAGGAGCTGGCTGTCGTGCTGCCCGGTGGCGCCGGCGTCGAACTGGCCGGCGTGCCGGCCGTCCTCCTGCCCGTACGAGCGGCACTGCCCGTCCTCACGCACGCGCGTGCCGCCCGGACGGGACACCGGGCGGCCGAGTTCTGGGGCGCGGCCGCCGTTCTGGGGCTGCAGTTCATGACCCGGGGGCTGCTGCTGCCCGGCCTGTCGCCCGGTGATCACGACGCCTGGCGTGCGGGACCGTTGCGCGTCGAGGACGTCGAGAGCGTCCGCCGGCTCGCCGCCGCGATGCCACCCGAGGCGCACGCCGTACCGCTGGACGGCTCCGAGCCACTGCGGCTGCCGGACCCGGAGCGCCTGCTGCGGACCTTCCTGGACGCGGTCGCCGACACGCTGCCCCGCTCCCCTGCCGCGTCGCTCGTGACGGGCGGCCCCGCCTACGCCGCCACCGAGCCGCAGCATCTGCCCGGACAGCGGGCCTGGGCCGCCGATGTGGCCGCCGGCCACGACGTGGGCGTACGGATCTCGCTGCGGATCGAGGTGCCCGGCCTGGCAGCGGAGGACGGCACCGCGCCGGACTTCCGGGCCGTGCTCCAGGTGCACAGCGTGAGCGACCCCTCGCTCGTCGCGGACGCCGCCGAGGTGTGGGCCGGAACGGACGCCACCGGGCGGGCCTTCGGCCCCCGCGCGCGGCTGGACGCGCTGCTCGCGCTGAGGCGCGCGGCTCGGGCCTGGCCGGCGCTCACTCCCCTGTTGTCGGCCGCGGTGCCGGACGCCGTCGAACTAGCCGACGAGGAGGTCACCGAACTCCTCGGTGGCGGCTCGGCGGCTCTCGCCGGCGCCGGGGTCGACGTGCACTGGCCCAGGGAGCTGGCCCGTCGGCTGACCGCCCGCGCGGTCGTCGGTCCACCGGACGACGGGAGGACTCCGGCCAAGCTCTCCTCGGACACGCCGTCATTCCTGTCCGCGGACGCGTTGCTCGCGTTCGACTGGAGGTTCGCGCTGGGCGGCCGACAGCTCACGCGCGACGAGCTGGACCAGCTCGCCGAGGCGAACCGCCCTGTGGTGCGGCTGCGTGACCAATGGGTGCTGATCGACCCTCAGGAGGTCCGCCGCGCCCGCGCGCGACAGGACCACAAGGTCACGCCCCTCGACGCGCTCGGCGCCGCCCTGACAGGTTCTACGGAGGTCGACGGCCAGCGGGTCGAGGTGGAGCCGACCGGCTGGCTGGCGGCACTGCGGGACCGGCTGGCGGACCCGGAGGCGCAGGAACCGGTCGGGCAGCCTGCCGCACTCGCCGCCGAACTGCGCGACTACCAGCTGCGGGGCCTGTCGTGGCTGGCCCGGACAACGTCCCTGGGGCTCGGCTGCTGTCTCGCCGACGACATGGGCCTCGGCAAGACGATCACCCTGATCGCCCTGCATCTGCACCGCCGGAGCGACCCGTCCGCCGCCGGTCCGACCCTTGTGGTCTGCCCGACGTCCCTGATGGGCAACTGGCAGCGGGAGATCGAGAGGTTCGCGCCCGGCACACCGGTGCGCCGCTTCCACGGCTCACGCCGTGACCTGGACGGTGTGGCCGACGGGGAGTTCGTCCTGACGACGTACGGCACCATGCGGCTCGACGCGCGGCGGCTTGCCGAGGTGCCGTGGGGCCTGGTGGTCGCGGACGAGGCACAGCACGTGAAGAACCCGTACTCGGCGACCGCGCGTGAGCTGCGGTCCATCGGCGCACACGCGCGCGTGGCGCTCAGCGGCACGCCGGTCGAGAACAATCTTTCCGAACTGTGGGCGATCCTCGACTGGACCACCCCTGGGCTGCTCGGCCGTCTCGGCACGTTCCGCAGCCGGTACGCGCGGGCCGTCGAGGACGGCCAGGATCCGGCCGCCGCGGAACGGCTGTCCCGGCTGGTGCGGCCCTTCCTGCTGCGCCGCCGGAAGTCGGATCCGGGCATCGCGCCCGAACTGCCGCCGAAGACCGAGACCGACCGTGCCGTGTCGCTCACCACGGAACAGGCGGCGCTGTACGAGGCCGTGGTACGCGAGACGCTCGCGGAGATCGCGAACGCCGACCACATGGCCCGGCGTGGGCTGATCATGAAGCTGCTGACCGGCCTGAAGCAGATCTGCAATCACCCGGCGCAGTACCTCAAGGACGAGCGGCCGAGGATCGCCGGGCGCTCCGGGAAGCTGGAACTGCTGGACGAGTTGCTCGACACGATCCTCTCCGAGGGGTCGGGCGTTCTGGTCTTCACCCAGTACGTGGCCATGGCCCGGTTGATCGAGCGGCATCTGGCGGACCGGGGCGTGCCCACGCAGTTCCTGCACGGCGGAACGCCCGTCCCCGCGCGCGAGGCGATGGTGCGGCGCTTCCAGGACGGCGAAGTTCCTGTGTTCCTGCTGTCGTTGAAGGCGGCGGGCACGGGCCTGAACCTCACGCGTGCGGAGCATGTCGTCCACTACGACCGCTGGTGGAACCCCGCCGTCGAGGCACAGGCGACGGACCGCGCGTACCGCATCGGCCAGGACCGGCCCGTGCAGGTGCACCGGCTGATCGCGGAGGGAACCATCGAGGACCGTATCGCCGAGATGTTGCACCGCAAGCGGGAGCTGGCCGACGCGGTGCTGGGCTCCGGTGAGGCCGCGCTCACGGAGCTGACGGACGCGGAACTGGCCGACCTGGTGGAACTGCGAGGGGCGACGCGATGAATCAGTACGACGACACGGAGCGCACGTTCGCCGCGTTGCCGCCCGCGCGCGGGCGGGGCTTCGCGCTCACCTGGTGGGGCCGGGCCTGGCTGAAGGCCCTGGAGGACGCGGCACTGGACGCGGCACAGGTGAAGACGGGCCGCCGGCTCGCGCGCGCGGGAGCCGTGGGCGCGGTGTCGGTGCGGCCGGGACGGATCACGGCGGTCGTACAGGACCGGGACGGCACGGCGCACCGGGCCGATGTGCTGCTGGAGGAGTTGTCGGCCGACCACTGGGACCACTTCCTGGAGATGGCTGTCGAGCGTGCCGGGCATGTCGCGGCGCTGCTCGACCGGGAGATGCCGCCGCACCTGGTGGAGGACGCGGCCACGGCCGGTGTCGACCTGCTGCCCGGCATGGGCGATCTGGAGCCCACCTGCGACTGCGGTGCCTGGGACCACTGCGGACACACGGCGGCGCTCTGCTACCAGGTGGCCCGGCTGCTCGACGAGGACCCGTTCGTCCTGCTGCTGATGCGCGGGCGCGGTGAACGGGCCCTGCTCGGCGACCTCCAGACCCGCAGTGCGGCGCCCGCGCAGGAGAGGGCCGAGGAGCACGCCGAGCCGGAAGGGGTGGATGCCCTGGAGGCGTACGCGGCCGGGGACATCCTGCCTCCGTTGCCGGCACCGCCCGAACTTCCGGCAGAGCCGGGACTGCCGCCGTCCTTGGACACCGAGGCCCCGCCCGCGCCCGGCGTGGAAACAGCCGCCCTGGAGTTCCTGGCCGCCCGGACGGCGGTGGCGGCGCACCGTCTGCTGGCCGAGGCGCTGCGGGCAGGCGTGGCCGTGGAGGAGCTGACGGTGGCGCAGGACGCCGCACGGCTGGCTGCGGGTGCTCCTGAGCGGCTCGTGGCCGAGCGGCTCGCGGCGGGGTCCGGACGGGGCCCCGGCGAGCTGGCGGCGGCCGTGCGGGCGTGGCGGTACGGCGGGGTGGCCGGGCTGTCCGTGCTCGAGGAGGGGTGGTCGGTCGAGGGCGAGACCCTCGCACGCGCGCGTGCCGCCCTGGAAGCGGCCTGGGACGACGACGAGCGGCCGGAACTGCGGGCGCGGGGCAACCGGTGGACGGTCGCCGGCGGACGTGGCCAGCTACGCCTCGGGCGCGACGGTCGCTGGTGGCCGTACCGGAACGAGGGCGGCCGTTGGGTGCCTGTGGGCGGCGCCGACCGGGACCCGGCGACAGCGCTGGCCGCCACGGAGGGCGTGCGGATGGAGGAGGCCCGCTGAGCGCGTGACGGCATCGGTGACCGTGGGGCGGCTGACTCGCAGTCAGCTCCGGGCGGCCCCCAGGCCCGCGCGTCTGCTGACGTGGCGTCGGCCGGGCCGGCGGTCGCTGTCCGGTTCACGCGGCGGTTCTCACCGGCGCCGGGCTACCCGGTCGTCGAGGCGCTGCCCTCCGTACTCCTGAACCGGAAGATCAACCGTGGTTCCGAGGGCCTCGCTCTGCTGCCGTGCGGCGACCTGGTGATGGCGGTGCAGAGCCCGCTGTCCCTGCCGGACAAGGACGCCGGGGAGGCGTCGGGGACCACGCGGCTGCTGCGGTTCTCGCCGAAGAAGCAGGCCGTCACCGCCGAGTACGCGTACCGCTTCGACCCGGTGGACGTCGTCGCACTCGGGCGAGGACGATGACGGACCCACTTTTGGGCGGTGACGCGGAGATGCCCGTCTCCGCAGCGACGTGCGCGACCGGGCGGCCACCGCAGACACGTTCGACGAGCAGCCGCCTGCCATGAACGGTCAGCGGGGCATCACGGTGGGACATGAAGACCTCCGTGCGGTGCAGTCCTAGACAGCTCCACCACACCGGAGGTCTTCGCCATGATCAAGCTCGGCCAGCGTTGACAACGCTCGTGATCAATACACCTAGGGCCGAGGCAGTTCGTCGTCCGGAAGGTCCGAGATCAGGGATTCCAGATCGCTCGGAAGATCACTCGGAAGATCGCTGGGCAGCTCCGAGGGGAACTGGGTCGGAAGTGACGGCAGTCCGCTCGGCAACCTGGTGGGAAGCTCGCCGGGGATGCCGAGGCTCGGGTCCGCAGACGTGCTGCTGCCAGCGGTCGGCTTCCCGTCCGGCGACTCGTCACTCCCGGAGTCCATCAGCACCAGCACGGCGACGACGACCGCGACCGCTACGAGCACGGCCACGGCGAGCAGGACGGGACCGCGCCGCCATCGCGTGGGTATGGATCCGAATTCCGCGGTGGACGGTCCGAAGCCGCCACCCGGAGGCGGCGTGTCACCCGGTGATCCGGGCGGTTGAGGCGGTACGGGCGGAATGGCCATGGTGACCAGGTTCCCGAAGCGGGCACCCGCGCCGCGACCCCCACGCGGTGGTTGACACGGGCTCATGCCATGGAGCGCGCGATTCCGTGGCATTCCGCGCGGAGGTCGGACCCGCGTACTCCGGTCGGACCCGCGTACGCCCCGCGCAGGACTCGTACGGCCTCAGCCGCGCGCGCCCAGCAGGTGGTCCATCGCCAGCTGGTCGAGCCGCTCGAACGCCATCCCGCGCGCGGCGACCGCGTCGACGTCGAACTCCTCGAACGCGGTGCGGTCGGCGAGCAGCGCCTGCACGCCGTCCGCGGCCGTGGGCTGGGCCAGCTCGTCGAGTCGCGAGGCGCGCAGGGCCTCCTGGACCTCGGGGTCGGCGCGGAAGGCGGCGGCACGCTCCTTCAGGATGAGGTAGTTGCGCATGCAGCCCGCTGCCGACGCCCACACGCCGTCGAGGTCCTCGGTCCGCGGCGGCTTGAAGTCGAAGTGGCGCGGACCCTCGTAGCCGGCGGTCTCCAGGAGGTCGACCAGCCAGAAGGCGGACCGAAGGTCACCGGCGCCGAAACGCAGGTCCTGGTCGTACTTGATGCCGGACTGGCCGTTGAGGTCGATGTGGAAGAGCTTGCCCGCCCACAGGGCCTGCGCGATGCCGTGCGGGAAGTTCAGCCCGGCCATCTGCTCGTGACCGACCTCGGGGTTGACGCCGTACAGCTCCGGCCGCTCCAGGCGCTCGATGAAGGCCAGGGCATGGCCGACGGTGGGAAGCAGGATGTCGCCGCGGGGCTCGTTCGGCTTGGGCTCGATCGCGAAGCGCAGGTCGTAGCCCTGGGAGGTGACGTACTCGCCGAGGAGGTCGAACGCCTCCTTCATGCGGTCGAGTGCGGCGCGCACGTCCTTGGCGGCACCGGACTCGGCCCCCTCACGCCCGCCCCACGCGACGTAGGTCCGCGCGCCCAGTTCCGCCGCCAGGTCGATGTTGCGGATGGTCTTGCGCAGCGCGTACCGGCGGACGTCGCGGTCGTTGGCGGTGAACGCGCCGTCCTTGAAGACCGGGTGCGTGAAGAGGTTGGTGGTGGCCATCGGGACGGTCATGCCGGTCGCGTCCAGAGCCTGACGGAAGCGCTTGATGTGTGACTCGCGCTCGGTGTCCGAGGATCCGAAGGGGATCAGGTCGTCGTCGTGGAAGGTCACTCCGTGGGCCCCGAGCTCGGCCAGGCGCTGCACCGTCTCGACCGGGTCGAGGGCACGCCGCGTGGCGTCGCCGAACGGGTCCCTTCCCTGCCAGCCGACGGTCCACAGGCCAAAGGTGAACCTGTCCTCGGGGGTGGGCTGGTAGTTCATGCCGCGGCTCCCTTGCTCGCTTGCGACTCTCGCACACGACTATTTCGTCATGGCGGTTTACAAATTAGTATGCGAACGCATCCCTGGGAAGAGACCATCGCCTCAGTGGGAAGAGACACAGAAGAGACACAGGTGTCTCATCCGAGACATGAGCAGCAGGAACGCCCAGGCACGAGCCGCAAGAACGCCGCAGAAACAGGGAGAGCCCGATGTCAGCAGCCGAGGGTCCGCTCGTCGTCGGCGTGGACACGTCCACCCAGTCCACCAAGGCGCTGGTCGTCGACGTGTCCACCGGTCAGATCGTGGCGAGCGGCCAGGCGCCGCACACGGTCACGTCCGGCGCCGGCCGGGAGAGCGATCCCCGGCAGTGGTGGGAGGCGCTGTGCGAGGCGCTGCGCCAGTGCGGTGAGCCCGCCCACGAGGCCGCCGCGGTGTCCATCGGCGGCCAGCAGCACGGCCTCGTCACGCTGGACGCCCGGGGCGAACCGGTGCGCCCCGCCCTGCTGTGGAACGACGTGCGCTCGGCGCCGCAGGCACGGCGGCTGGTCGAGGAGCTGGGCGGCGCGAAGGTCTGGGCGGACCGCACGGGCAGCGTGCCCGCCGCGTCGTTCACCGTCACCAAGTGGGCCTGGCTCGCGGAGCACGAGCCCGAGGCGGTGCGCGCGACGAAGGCGGTACGGCTCCCCCACGACTACCTCACCGAACACCTCACGGGCCAGGGCACGACCGATCGCGGCGACGCCTCCGGCACCGGCTGGTGGGCGTCCGGCAGCGAGGCGTACGACGAGGAGATCCTCGCGCGCGTGGGTCTGGATCCGGCGCTGCTGCCGCGCGTGGTCCGGCCCGGCGAGGTGGCGGGCACCGTGCGGGACAGTCACGACCTGCCGTTCTCCAAGGGCACCCTGGTGGCCCCGGGCACCGGCGACAACGCCGCCGCCGCGCTCGGTCTCGGCCTGCGCCCCGGCAGCCCCGTGATGAGTCTGGGCACGTCCGGCACGGTGTACGCGGTGTCGCAGCGGCGTCCCGCCGACCCGACCGGCACGGTGGCGGGCTTCGCCGACGCGCGCGGGGACTGGCTGCCGCTGGCCTGCACCCTCAACTGCACCCTCGCCGTCGACCGTGTCGCGGCCCTGCTCGGCCTTGACCGCGAGGCCGTCGAGCCCGGCACGAGCGTGACCCTGCTGCCGTACCTGGACGGCGAACGCACCCCCGACCTGCCGAACGCCTCGGGGCTGCTGCACGGCCTGCGGCACGACACCACCGGCGGTCAGCTCCTCCAGGCGGCGTACGACGGCGCCGTGCACGCACTCCTGGGCGCACTGGACCTGGTCCTCGACGAGGACGCGGACCCCTCGGAGCCCCTGCTGCTGATCGGCGGCGGCGCCCGGGGCACGGCCTGGCAGGAGACGGTACGACGGCTCTCCGGGCGGCCCGTCCAGGTACCCGAGGCACGCGAGCTGGTCGCCCTCGGCGCGGCCGCCCAGGCGGCCGGCGTGCTCACCGGCGAGGATCCGGCGGCGGTCGCCCGGCGCTGGAACACCGCGAACGGGCCGGTCCTGGACGCGGTCGAGCGGGACGAGGAGACGCTGGCCAGGATCTCCGGGGTACTCTCCGACGCGGCCCCGCTGCTGGAGCGGAGCCCCGAGAGCCGGTGACACCACTGAGCCGCCTGGGCCCACCGGGCCACCAGGATTGACCGAGCTGGCCGAACCGGCCGAACCAGCCGAACTGATCCACGAGGACGGGGGCATGACCGCACCGCTGCACAAGGCCGACCCCGCCGGTCCCGGACGCGCGCTGCCGGACACCCAGCAGGGCATGCGGCGCCGCAATCTCGCCCGGGTGATGCACACCGTCAGCGCGGAGGGCCCCGTGTCCCGCGCCGCGGTGGCCTCGCGCATCGGCCTGACCCGTGCGGCGGTCTCCACCCTGGTCGACGAGCTCATCCGTACCGGCCTGCTGGAGGAACTGGGGCCCGAGCGTCCCGGCCGCGTGGGCCGGGGCCGTCCCGGATCCGCCCTCGCGGTCAGCGGGCACGGCCCCGCGGGGATCGGCGCGGAGGTCGGCGTCGACCATCTCGCCGTCTGCGCGGTCGACCTGCGCGGAGAGGTGCGTGCGCGGGTCGTACGGCACGGCCCGAACCGCGACCGCCCGCCCGAGCCGGTGATCGAGGAACTCACCGCGCTGGTGCGCCAGGTCGTCGCCGAGGTGGAACGCGAAGGGCTGTGGCCCGCGGGGCTCGCGGTGGCGGTGCCCGGTCTGGTGGCGCGCGACGCCCGGACCGTTGTACGCGCCCCCAATCTCGGCTGGCACGACACCGACCTCGGCTCCCTGCTGCCCGCGGAGCTGCCCCTCACCGTGGACAACGAGGCCAACTTCGGCGCGCTCGCCGAGCTCTGGCTAGGCGAGGAGACGCCACGTGACTTCGTGCATGTGTCGGCCGAGATCGGTATCGGCGCGGGCGTGGTCGTGGACGGTGGACTGCTGCGCGGAACGCGGGGGTTCGCGGGCGAGTTGGGGCACGTGCCGGTCCAGCCGGACGGGCTGGCGTGCGCCTGCGGCGGACGGGGGTGCCTGGAGCAGTACGCCGGCGAGGAGGCCGTGCTGCGTGCGGCCGGCCTGCGGCCGGGCGGGGACCGCGTCGGACTGCTCGCCGGGCTGGCTAGGGAAGGCGACGAGAACGTACGGCGGGCGCTGAGCGAGGCGGGCGAGGCACTCGGCGTCGCGCTGACCGGGGCGGTGAATCTGCTGGACCCCGAGAGCGTGGTGCTGGGCGGCGCGCTGGCCGGGCTCGCACCCTGGCTGCTGCCGTCCCTGCGCTCCGAGCTGGCCCGCCGCACGGCGGGGCCGGCCTGTCCGGTGTCCGTGTCGCGGCTGGGTTCCGAGGGGCCGTTGCTGGGGGCCGGGCACTGGGTGGTGCGGGGGGTGCTGGATGATCCGGCGGGGGTCGGATCGGGGGGCTGACAGCTTCCGAGAAGCTCGTCAAGGCCTGCCCGCTCCCCGTTCGGGTGAGCGAGTTGTCCACAACGTCGCGGTCGTCCACGGAACGACGGCGCAGCCTTCACGCAACCGTCCCGCGCCGTACCTTGAATGACAAGAGGCGCGGTCGGCCGACCCGAGTCCTCCCTCGCTCCGAAATTCCTCCAGTTGAGAGGCGATTCCCCATGGAACGGGCACGACTGCTCCCCCACCGGCGACGGATCCTCAAGGGCGCCGCCCTCGCCGTCGTCCCCTACGCTCTGCTGCCCGGACCCAGAGCGGGCGCGCAGACCCCGGCTCCGGACCACCCGCTCGCGGAGTGGCAGCCGGCGACCCACGCCAACTACACCGAGGCGAACCGTCCGGCGACCCACCCCATAGACCTGGTGGTCATCCACGTCACGCAGACCGACTACTCCGGGACCCTGGCGGTCTTCCAGCACCCCCGCAAGAAGGTGTCCGCGCACTACGTCGTCAGGTCCGGCGACGGACACGTGGCGCAGTGCGTCCGCGAGTCCGACATCGCCTGGCATGCGGGGAACTGGGAGTTCAACACGCGCAGCATCGGCATCGAGCACGAGGGGTGGGTGGACCAGCCCGGCTACTTCACGGACGCCATGTACGCGCGCTCGGCCGCCCTCACCGCGGCGATCTGTACCAAGCACGGCATCCCCAGGGACCGCGCCCACGTCATCGGCCACTACGAGATACCGGGCACCGATCACACCGACCCCGGCCCCCACTGGGACTGGCCGCGGTACATGAGGCTCGTCAACTCCGCCTGACCTGAGCGGGTCCAGGAGGGGCCCGGTCCTCAGCCGTGCTCCGCCGCCGCCCCAGCCGGCAGGTCCAGCCGCGCCCCCTGACGCATCAGCTCCTGCTGGACCAAGGCGTGCGGTACCTCACGTGGGCTGCGGTTGATCCGGGTGGACAGCGCTGCGCAGACGCCCGCGGCCTGGCCGGTGGCCATGGCGATAGGCATGACGCGATAGGAGGAGTGCGCCACATGGGAGCCGGAGATGCAGCGGCCCGCGACGAGCAGGTGGTCCGTGTCGCGGGGCAGCAGACAGCGCAGCGGGATGTCGTAGAAGCGGCCGCGGGGGACGCGTTTGAGGACCGTGCCGCTGCCCCTGGGGTTGTGGATGTCGACGGGGTAGGCGCCGTGCGCGACCACGTCGGGGAAGGGGCGCGCCGCCAGGATGTCGTGGCCGGTGAGCCGGTAGTCGCCGAGGATGCGCCGGGTCTCGCGGACGCCGATCTGGGTGCCGCTCTGCCCGACGTAGGCCTCCTCGAATCCGGGGACGTGCCCGCGAAGGAAGCGGTCGATCTGTTCCATCTGGCGGCGGGCGACGTACTCGGCGCGGCTCAGGTCCCACACGTCGATGCCGAGTGCCCGGGTGACTCGGGTGCTGTTGACGCTGACCTCGCGAGGGTGCGGGGTGCCGAAGAAGAGGATGTCCTCGCGGGGCAGGCTCAGTTCGCCCGCCTTGGTGGCCTCCTCCACGAGGTCCCACAGCCCGTGCACGCCGCGCCACTGGTCGGGGTGCTCACGGACGTACTCGCCGAACCGGGGCCGCAGGAAGTCCACGACGCGGAACATCAGCGTCATCGGCTGTACCAGCCCGTCCTCGGGCCGGCCGATCTCCCACGGTGCTCCACAGGCGGCGGCCACGTCGCCGTCGCCCGTGCCGTCGACGACGACATCGGCGTCGATCACCACCGGGCCGGACTTGGTCTCGAAGACGACCCGCCAGCCGTCGCCGAGGGGAAGCGCCGAGGAGGCGAAGGAGTGGAACAGCATCTGGACGCCGGCCTCGTCGAGCAGGTCGAGGAGGACGAGTTTGTAGATCTCGGGGTCGAACGGCACGGTGTACCCGGTCTGGAGGGAGGGCGGGATGCAGCCGCCGCGCTCGTTCAGCCTGTCCAGCAGCCGCCACAGGAAGCCCGCGACCACCGCCTCGCCCTCGCCGTGGTCGGTCGGCAGCAGCTGGTCGCCCTCCTCGCCGGGTTCGGTGAAGACGGCCTGCTTCTGCTCGTTGTGGAACGACATCAGCGGCATCACGAGGGCCACGGTCGCGTTGCCGCCCAGGAAGCCGTACCGCTCCACGAGCACGACGTCGGCGCCTGCGTCGGCCGCGGCGTACGCGGCAGCGGTGCCGGCCGGTCCGCCGCCGATGACCAGGACCTCCGTACGGCCCCCGTGACGGGCCTCGCGCGGGGGCAGGGTGACGGTCCGTGGCACTGGAGGTCGTTGCAGGATCGGCATCGGTTCTTCCCGTCGGAGGTGTTCCGGAGGCGGTGGGGGCCCGGTGCGTCAGGTCACCGATCCGGAACCGGGCCGCAGCAGGTGCAGGCCGGGACGTTCGGTGTCCGGCATCTCCTCGGACCGCTCGATCCGCTCCTCCAGCGCGTCGAGAACCACGGAGCACCGGACGCAGGTCTCCCGGGCTGCCCCCCGCAGTGTCTGGACGCGCGCGTCGAGATCGTCGCGCCGTTGCGGGAACTCGTCCCACAGCCGGTCGACCTCCGCGAGCAGCAGCCCGGCCTGCTCCCGCGCCACACCGACCAGCGCGGGCGCCCCGATACGGCGGGAGAAGTCGAAAACCTTGCCGGAGTAGGGCAGCGGCAGCACAGGCAGCCCCGAAAGAGCGGCGAAGATCACGAAGTGCAGGCGCATGCCGACGGCGAGGTCGAGGTGGTTCATGAAGCCGAGGACCTGGCCGGGGCTGTAGACACTGTGCAGGATGCGCCCGCGATCAGGTGCGGTCATCCGAGACAGCACGCCGTGGGCGTGGTGGACGTCCTGGCGTTCCATCGGCACGAAGACCACGTGCGCCTCCAGCCGCCGTACCAGGAAGTCGGCCACGTCGGCGAGGAGGGCGTGGTAGTCGCTCTCGTCGAGCTTCTCCGCGGCCCGGCCCGGTTCGCGGACCGACATCCCCACCAGGCGGGTGTCGGCGGGGATGCCCTCGTGCCGCATCATCTGCTCGGTGAAGGGCTCCGGCGGCAGCAGCAGCGCCGGATCGGCGGTCACGGTGATGTCGCGATCGAGCCCGGCCTCCTCCAGCACCAGCCGGGACTCCTCGTCACGTACGACGACCTCGTCCATGGCGGACAGCACGGTACGCACGGCCTCCCGGTCCTCCGCCTCACGCAGCGGCCCCGCGCCCACGGCGTACGCGAAGGTGCGCACGCCTCTGGTCTGGGCGGCGCCCACCAGGCGCAGATACCGGCGTGCCTCACCGTCGTAGAGGAGGCCGCCGCCACCGAGCACCAGCAGGTCCAGGTCGGACAGGACGTCCAGGATCTGTTTCTGCGGGACGCCTTCCCAGTCGACCACCTCGTCGGCGGCGGGCTGGTGGGCGCGGGTGTGCTCGGCGTCCCTGCTGAAGACGACGAGCCGGGCCTGCGGGCGGTGGACGCGCAGGCAGCCTAGGACGCAGGTGAGAATGGCCTCGTCGCCGATGTTGAAGCCGCCGTACGAGCCGAGCAGACCGATGCGCGGCCCCGGTCCTGGGGGCCGGAAGGGCTGGGTGGTGAGGGTCATCCGGAACTCCTGTCGAAGGAGCTGACGAGCAGTTCGGGGGTCCGGGACAGCTACGTGGGCGCGGCGGGGGTCGGGGGCAGGCTTCATGGGTGGCTGAGGTCGCTGCCGCGGGCCGGGGCCGGGTTGCCTTGCCCGAGCAGAAGAAACCCCGGGGCGGGGACAAACCCCTCGACCAGTTACTTCCCGACAGGCAGCGTCATCTTTTCACGGGATCGGTGCCGCCACCATCGCAGCGTCGGTCCCTCCGGGCGGGTCAGCGTCCCCAGCTCGGGTGGATGGTCCCGGCCGGTGGGGAAACCGGCGTCGCACGTCGACGCCCGCGCCTCTCCTGCCTCAGTCGCCGGGGCGTCACGCTGCGTGCATCACCCGAATGCCGTACGCCTCCGCGCCTCCCTGGCCCGGGCGGAGGACGCTGATCTCGGTAACTCCGGCGCCCCGCGGCGCCCGCGGCCGGCGTCGGAAGAGAAGGCGGAGAAGGCGGCGTCGACAAGGCAACAACCAGGGTCCGTACCGGCGCCGGGCTTCGAGAGGCCGTCGTCGTCACGTGCAGAGGAGACCTCCATGACCACCGCATCCTCACGTACCTGGGAGCACGCCGTCGTCACCGGCGGTGCGGGATTCGTCGGCTCGCATCTGTGCGCCGCGCTGCTGGACTCCGGCGCGGCGGTCACCTGCGTGGACGACTTCAGCACCGGGCGGCCCGAGAACATCGCCCCGCTCCTGGAGCGCCCCGGATTCACTCTGGTCAACGCGAACGTCGCCGAACAGCTGCCCGTCAGGCGGCCCCCCGATCTCGTCCTGCACTTCGCCTCCCCGGCCTCCCCGGCCGACTACCTGCGGCTGCCCCTGCACACGATGGAGACCGGCAGCCTCGGTACCCGCCACGCGCTGGACCTGGCCCATGCCCACGGAGCCCGCTTTCTGCTCGCGTCGACGTCCGAGGTCTACGGCGACCCGCAGCAGAACCCGCAGGACGAGCGGTACTGGGGAAACGTCAACCCGGTGGGCCCGCGCAGTGTGTACGACGAGGCCAAGCGGTTCGGCGAGGCGCTCGCCACGGCGCACGCCGACGCGGAGGGCACGGACACCTGCATCGTGCGGCTGTTCAACACGTACGGCCCACGAATGCGCGGCCACGACGGGCGGGCCGTGCCGACCTTCGTCCGCCAGGCCCTGGGCGGCGAACCGCTCACGGTCACCGGCGACGGTGGCCAGACGCGTTCGCTGTGCTACGTCGAGGACACCGTCCGGGGCATCCTCGCTGCGGCGAGGCACGGCATGCGCGGGCCGGTGAACATCGGCAATCCGGGCGAGATCACCATGCTGGACCTCGCTCGCCTGGTCATCCGGCTCGCCGGTTCCTCCTCGGAGATCCGCTTCATCGAACGGCCGACCGACGACCCTGCCGTGCGCTGCCCGGACATCACGCTGGCCCGCGACAAGCTCGGCTGGGAGCCCACGGTGGACGCGGAGGAAGGTCTGCGCCGCACGATCGACTGGTTTCGCGCGACGGCCGGCGCCAGCTGAGACGCCGCGGGCCGACGGCGGGCGCCGACCCGCTCCGAAGCGGAGACGAAGCGCTGAAGCGCCCCTGGCGCGCACCACGATCACGCCCGCAGGCCCCCACTCACCCCACCCGAACCCCTGGGGGACCCCCATGCGCATCCTCGGAATCAACGCCCTCTTCCACGACCCTGCCGCCGCCCTCGTGATCGACGGCCGCACCGTGGCCGCCGCCGAGGAGGAGCGGTTCTCCCGCCGAAAGCACGGCAAGCGGCCGGTGCCGTTCTCCGCCTGGGAGCTGCCGGAGAAGGCCGCCGCGTGGTGTCTGCGCCGGGCGGGACTGCGCCCGCGGGACCTGGACGCGGTCGCCTACTCCTACGACCCGCAGCTCGCCCGGCCCGCCGAGGCGATGGGCCTGGACGACCCCTGGGACCACCTCCGGCAGACGTACGCCCGCGAGGCCCCCGGCTTCCTCGCGGCCGCACTCCCGGGGCTCGACGCCGAGAGGGTCCGTTTCGTCCCGCACCACATGGCGCACGCCGCGTCCAGCGCCTTCGCCGCACCCGACGCCGGGGACTCGTCCGTGCTGGTGCTGGACGGTCGCGGGGAGCGCGCCTCGCACCTCGCGGCGCGGCGGGTCGGGGACCGGCTGGAGCCGCTGCACGCGCAGGAGCTGCCGCACTCCCTGGGCCTCATCTACGAGGAACTGACCGATCATCTGGGCTTCCTGCGGTCCTCGGACGAGTTCAAGGTGATGGCCCTGGCCTCGCACGGCAACCCGAGAGTGCTGGCCGAGCTGCGCAGGTACGTGTATCCCACCGGGGACGGCGGGTTCCACGCCGCGGGCGTCCCCTGGCACGAGTTCTGCCCGCCGCGCGGAGCGGACGAGCCGTGGACGCAGGAGCACGCGGACGTGGCGGCGAGCGCGCAGGCGGTGCTGGAGGAGACGCTGCTCGACCTGGTGCGCTGGCTGCACGGCCGGACCCACCACAGCGTGCTCACCCTCGCCGGCGGCGTCGCGCTGAACTGTGTCGCCAACTCCCGTATCGCCCGCGAGGGCCCCTTCTCGCGGGTGTGGGTGCAGCCGGCGGCCGGTGACGCGGGCACGGCGCTGGGCGGTGCGCTGCTGCTGGCCGCGGGCGCGGGGGACGCGCCGGAGCCGATGGCGGGCGCCGACCTGGGCCGGGACTGGTCCGACGCGGAGCTGGGCGCGTGGCTGAAGACGGCGGCCGTACCGTTCGAACGTCCGGCGGACATAGCGGAGGCGGTGGCAGAGGCCCTTGCTGACAACGGGATCGTCGCCTGGTTCCAGGGACGCTCCGAGTACGGTCCCCGGGCGCTCGGCCACCGCTCGCTGCTGGCCCATCCCGGGCACGCGGGAAATCTCGAACGACTCAACGACGTCAAGGGACGTGAGCAGTTCCGGCCGGTGGCGCCCATGGTGCCGGCCGACCGCGCCGCCGAGATCTTCGACGGGCCGCTGCCCAGCCCGTACATGCTGTTCGTGCATGATGTGGCCGAGTCCTGGCGCGAGCGCATCCCGGCCGTCGTGCACGTCGACGGCACGGCCCGCATCCAGACCGTGGATCCGGCCCAGGAACCGCTGGTCGCCCGGATGCTGGACGCGTTCGAACGGCGCACGGGCCTGCCGGTGGTGGTCAACACCAGCCTCAACACGGCCGGCCGGCCGATGGTCGACGATCCGCGCGACGCCCTGGAGTGCTTCGGCTCCTCGCCGGTGGACCTGCTCGCCATCGGCCCGTACGCGATCCGGCGCGGCGAGTTCTTCCGCGCCACCGGGGAGGAGAGGGCCTGATGCGGGAGCACACGGCTCGGGCGTCACATGGACGCCCGCAGGACCCCGCTGCCGAACATCCCGGCCGGGCGGCACATCGCGCACGGCGACTGCAGGGACCCACACCGGGTCACGCGACCCCGGCGTCCCCCGGCCGCATGACCCGGTCCGCGTACCCCGCCGACCCAACGGCCCCCGCCGCCGAGCCCGAGCAGGCCACCCGGAGGCCCCGATGAGCGACGCAGCACCGTCGGCCCCCGCCGCGTACGCCGACGACGCCTACGCGGTGGTGATCCCCACCCTCGGCCGTCCCAGTCTGACCGCCTGCCTGCGCGCGCTGGCCCGGTCCGGCGGTCCGCGCCCGGTTCGGCTGGTCCTCGTCGACGACCGCCCGGACGCCGCGGTGGCCGAGCTGGCGGCCGCGGTTCCCGAGCAGTTGCGCGCGCTCACCACGGTCGTCCGGGGTGGCGCCCGGGGCCCCGCCGCCGCCCGTAACGCGGGGTGGCGGGCGGCCGGAGGCGTGCCCTGGATCGTGTTCCTGGACGACGACGTGGTGCCCAGCGCCTCCTGGGGGGAGGACTTGGCTCTCGACCTGGCCGGGGCGGCGTACCGGACGGGCGCGGTCACCGCACGGATCGACGTCCCGCTGCCCCCGGACCGCCGCCCCACCGACTGGGAGCGCAACACCGCCGGACTGGCCACCGCCCGCTGGATCACCGCCGACATGGCCTACCGCAGGGCCGCCCTGGAGGCGGTCGGCGGTTTCGACGAACGCTTCCGGCGGGCCTTCCGGGAGGACGCCGAGCTGGCCCTGCGGATCCTCGCGGCCGGCTGGACGGTGACGGCGGGATGCCGCCGTACGACGCATCCGGTACGGCCCGCGGGCCGCTGGGTCTCGGTACGGCTCCAGGCAGGCAACGCCGACGACGTGCTCATGACCCGGCTGCACGGCCGGACGTGGTGGCGCCGGGCGGGGGCGCCGCGCGGGCGGCTGCCCCGGCATCTGGCGGTGACCGGGGCGGCGGTGACGGGCCTTGCCTGCGCGGCCCTGGGTCGGCGCCGGGCGGCCGCCGCGTGCGCCGGGCTGTGGCTGGCCGGGACGGCCGAGTTCGCACTGGCCCGGACCGTACCGGGGCCGCGCACCCGCGACGAGGTGGCCACGATGGCGCTGACCAGCGTGGCGATCCCCCCTGCGGCCGTGTGGCACTGGCTGCGCGGGCAGCTCGTCCACCGTGGGGCGCTGCCCGTCACCGTGCCCGGGCCCGGTGAGCCGCCGCGTCACCCGCGGGCACGCGACTGGGAGCGGGTCCCCTCATGACGCCGCTCACGACGCCCCGCGGGCCGCGCCGGGCACCGGGACCGTGGCTGTTCGACGGCCCCCCGCAGCCCGTCCCCGACGGCTTTCCGGCCGCCGTCCTGTTCGACCGTGACGGCACCCTCGTCGTCGACGTCCCCTACAACGGCGACCCTGCACGGGTCGTGCCGATGCCGACGGCGCGGGAAGCCGTCGACGCGGTGCGGGCACGGGGCATCCCGGTCGGCGTGGTGAGCAACCAGTCGGGCGTCGCCCGGGGCTTGTTGACGTACCGCCAGGTCGCGGCCGTGCGACGGCGGGTGGACGACCTGCTCGGCCCGTTCGCGCTGTGGGCGGTCTGCCCGCACGGCCCGGACGACGGCTGCGGGTGCCGCAAGCCCGCGCCGGGCCTGGTGCTGGCCGCGTGCGCACGGCTCGGCGCGCCGGTCGACCGCACCGTCGTCATCGGCGACATAGGGGCCGACGTGACCGCCGCCCGCGCCGCCGGTGCCCGCGGCGTGCTGGTGCCGACCCCGGTGACCCGTCCCGAGGAGACCGCACAGGCCGAGACCACCGCTGCCGACCTCCGCGCGGCGGTCCGGCACGCCTTGGCCCTGGCACCCGACTCGACACCGGGAGAGTCATGACGGCCGATTCCCGAACGCCTCCCCGCTCGCTGGTCGTTCGGCTGGACAGCGCGGGCGACGTCCTGCTGGCCGGTCCCGCCGTGCGGGCCGTGGCCACCGGATCGTCGTACACGGCGCTGCTGTGCGGGCCTCAGGGGGCAAGCGCGGGGCGGATGTTGCCAGGCGTGGACGAGGTGCTGGTGCACGACGCGCCGTGGGTGGGCCTGGAGCCGGCGCCGGCCTCCCGGCAGGCGACCCGGCAACTGGTGGACACGCTGGCGGCCCGGCGCTTCGACCGGGCGCTGGTGCTCGTGTCGTACCACCAGAGCCCGTTGCCCGCGGCCCTGCTGCTGAAGCTGGCCGGGGTCGCCTGGACGGCCGCCGACAGCGAGGACTACCCGGGGGCCCTGCTGAACCTGCGCCACCACCGGCAGCCGCACCGGCACGAGGTGCTGGCGGCGCTCGACCTGGCCCAGGCCGCGGGATTCGCCCTGCCGCCGGGCGACGACGGGGCGCTGCGCATCGCGCCGCCGCCGGACACGACCCAGCTGACCGGACCCGATCCGTACGTGGTGCTGCACCCCGGCGCCGCCGTGCCTGCGCGGGCGTGGAGCGCCGGGCGGGCGGCCCGGGCGTCTGCCGCGCTGTCCGCCGCGGGGTACCGCGTCGTCGTCACCGGCGGCCCCGGCGAGCGGGACCTGACCGCCCAAGTGGCCGGGACGCACGCCCTGGACCTGGGCGGGGTCACCGATCTGGAGCGGCTGGCCGGTGTGCTCGCCGGGGCGCGGGTCGCGGTGATCGGCAACACGGGACCCGCGCATCTGGCCGCCGCCGTCGGCACGCCGGTGGTGTCGCTGTTCGCGCCGGTGGTTCCGGCCGAGCGCTGGCGGCCGTACGGCGTCCCGCATGTGCTGCTCGGTGACCAGAAGGCGATCTGCGCGGGCACCAGGGCCCGGAACTGCCCCATGCCGGGCCATCCCTGTCTCGACGGGATAGGTGACGCGGAAGTGCTGGCCGCGGTGACCGCACTGAGCACGAACCGACCAGTCGGAATGAATGACTTCAAGCAGACAAGAAAGACATACCGGACAGGGCCCGTACTGAACCAGGGCCCCTCGCCCAGGTCGCCCGGCCCGCGCGGGCCGGGCGGCATGGCCGGAACGGAACGAGGAGCGGCCACATGAACATCCTGTTATGGCATGTGCACGGCTCCTGGACCACGGCGTTCGTCCAGGGACCTCACACCTACCTCGTTCCTGCCACTCCGGATCGCGACGCGGACGGCCTCGGCCGCGCCCGCACGTTCTCCTGGCCCCCCTCGGTGCGGGAACTGACGCCCGCGCAGTTGCGGGACGCGGAGGTGGATCTCGTGATCCTCCAGCGCCCCCACGAACTGGAGCTGGCCGAGCGCTGGCTGGGCGGCCGGCGTCCTGGCCGTGACCTGCCCGCCGTCTACCTGGAGCACAACGCCCCGGACGGTGACGTGCCCACGACCCGGCACGCCTTCGCCGACCGCGACGATCTGAAGCTGGTGCACGTCACCCACTTCAACCGCCTCTTCTGGGACTGCGGCAGCACACGCGTCGAGGTGATCGAGCACGGCATCGTCGACCCGGGCCACCAGTACACCGGCCGCCTCCCCCGCGCGGCCGTCGTCGTGAACGAACCGCTGCGGCGCGGCCGCTACACCGGGACCGACCTGCTGCCCGAACTGGCCCGCGCCGCACCCCTGGACGTCTTCGGCATGCGAACCAAGGGGCTGGCCGACCACCTCGGCCTGCCCGAGGAGCGCTGTCGGTCCGCGGATCTGCCGCAGAGCGAACTCCACGCGGCCATGGCCGAACGCCGGATGTATCTGCACCCGGTGCGCTGGACCTCGCTCGGTCTGTCGCTCCTGGAGGCGATGCACCTGGGCATGCCGATCGTGGCGCTCGCCACCACGGAGGCCGTCGAGGCCGTCCCGCCGGACGCGGGCACACTGTCCACCCGTCCCGAGGTGCTGGCACATGCCGCTCGGCGTTACCTCGAAGAACCGGAGGCCGCCGTCGAGGACGGCGCCCGTGCCCGCCAGGCGGCCCTCGAACGTTACGGGCTCAAGCGCTTCCTGAACGACTGGGAGCGTCTGCTGACGGAGGTGCGCTCATGACGTCAACGGTCGGATCCCTGCCGCACAGCGACGTGGACGGAGAAGGGCCGGGCTCGCTGTCCATCGCCCTCGTCTCCGAGCACGCGAGCCCGCTGGCCGCGCTGGGCGGAGTCGACGCGGGCGGACAGAACGTCCATGTGGCCCGCCTCGCGAGCGCGCTGGCAGACCGGGGCCACCACGTGACGGTGCACACCCGCCGCGACGACCCCGACCTGCCCGACATCGTGCCCCTGCGTGACGGCGTCGAGGTGCACCACGTCCCGGCAGGGCCGGCGGAGCCGATACCCAAGGACGAACTGCTCCCTCACATGGGGGACTTCGCCCACCATCTGACGCGACTCTGGCGGGCCCGGCCGCCCGACGTCGTGCACTCGCACTTCTGGATGTCAGGACTCGCCTCGCTGCGCGCGGTGCGCTCCCTGGACCTCCCCCTGCTGCACACCTATCACGCGCTGGGCACGGTGAAGAGGCGGCACCAGCAGCTCGCGGACACCAGCCCGCCACAGCGGATCGGCCACGAGACGGACGTCGGCCTGGGCTGCGACCGGGTGGTCGCCACCTGCCGGGACGAGGTCATGGAGCTGACCCGGATGGGCATCTGCGCCGACAAGGTCGGGGTCGTGCCGTGCGGGGTCGACACCGAGCTGTTCACCCCCCGGGGACCGGTCGCGAAGCACCGGACCCGGCGCTACCGGCTGCTTCAGCTGGGCCGGCTCGTCCCCCGCAAGGGCGCGGCGGTCTCCGTCGCCGCGCTGACCCGGCTGCCGGACACCGAACTCCTCATCGTCGGCGGCCCTCCGAAGAACCGGCTCGACGAGGATCCGGAGGTCCGTCGCCTGCGCGCCCTCGCCCATCGGGCCGGGGTCGCCGACCGGGTCCACTTCACCGGCGGGGTGCCCAGCCACCAGGTGCCGGCGCTGCTGCGCGGCTCCGACGTGGTGCTCTGCCCGGCCGACTACGAGCCCTTCGGCATCGTCCCGCTCGAGGCGATGGCCTGCGGCCGCCCCGTCGTCGCCAGCGCGGTGGGCGGCCAGCTGGACACCGTCGCCGACCCGGCCACCGGAAGGCTGGTGCCGCCCCAGGACCCCGAGGCACTCGCCTGGGCCGTCGCCGAACTGCTGGCCCGGCCCGAGGTTCGGGAGACGTGCGGCGCCGCCGGGCGCCGTCGAGTGCTGCGCCGCTACGGCTGGAACCGCGTCGCGGCCGAGACCGAGGCGGCGTACTGCGCCGTCCTGGACGCCCGCAACGCCGCGACGGAGGTGGTGTGAGCCCTCGACGCCCGCCGGTCCGGGCGGCCCCGCCCGGTCTTCGACAGCGTTCCGACCCACCGCACAGCACCGACGCCCGAAGGAGGTGCGGGTCCGGCCGCCGTCCCGTGTGACGCGGTACGCCCGACCAGCATGAGCGAATTCGTGAACCCCGCGTCATCCCTGTCCCCCGCACCGGCCGCGTTGGAGACCGCACAGAGCCACTGCCGGTCCTTGGAGCAGGCGTTGGTCCGGCTGCGCCGGGACGGGCTCGGCCGGATAGCCGGCTGGGGCGGCCGGCTAGCCGCCGTCCTGCCGGCCGGCGGCCGCCTCCTGGCCGCGGGCAACGGCGGCAGCGCTGCCCAGGCCCAGCATCTGACCGCCGAGCTGGTGGGCCGGTACCGCAGGGAGCGGCCCGCGTATTCGGCCATCTCCCTGCACGCCGAGACCTCCAGTCTCACCGCTCTCGGCAACGACTACGGGTTCGACCAGGTGTACGCCCGGCAGGTGGCCGCCCACGGCCGCCCCGGGGACGTCCTCGTGGTGCTCTCCACGTCCGGCCGCAGCGCCAACCTGATCAGCGCGGCCGCGACCGCCCGGACGGCGGGTCTGAGCGTCTGGGCGCTGACGGGACCCGGGCCGAATCCGCTGGCCGAGGCCGCCGACGAGGCGCTGTGCATCGACGCCGACACGACGGCGACCGTCCAGGAGACCCATCTGGTCGCCGTGCACCTGCTGTGCGAGGCCTTCGACACGGCACTCGCCCCCCGCGCCGCGTCCCGCGCCGTCGCCGCCCACGGGAGGGCCTCGTGACGGCGCCGAAGCCGCTGGTGGTCGTCGGGGACGTGCTGCTGGACGAGGACATCGAGGGCGTCGCCACCCGCCTGGCCCCCGACGCGCCCGCTCCGGTCGTCGACGTCACCCAGGACCGCGCACATCCCGGCGGTGCGGGCCTGGCCGCGGCCCTGGCGGCCCGCGGTGGGCGCGAGGTGATCCTGGTGACCGCCCTCGGCGACGACGCCGCGAGCGAGGCGGTACGCCGTCAGCTGCGCGGCAGGGTCCGGCTGGTGGAGATTCCGCTGACCGGCAGCCTGCCCGTGAAGACCCGCGTGCTGGCGGGCGGGCGCCCGCTGGTGCGGATCGACCGGGGCGGCGGCTTTCCTGGTGAACCCGACGGGGCGGTACGGGAGGCACTCACCCAGGCCCACGCCGTACTCGTCGCCGACTACGGGCGGCACACGGCGAGCGCCGTCCGTCAGCATCTCGAAACGGTGGCGCCGCGCACCCCGCTGGTGTGGGATCCGCATCCGAAGGGGGCGGAGCCCGTCCCCGGAGCGCGGCTGGTCACGCCGAACGCCGCAGAGGCGCGCGGCCTGTGCCCCTCCCCGGAGCGCGGGGCCTGCGGAGGCACGAGGAGCGACTCGCTGCGCGCACACGCCGAACGCGGGGCCGCACTCGCGGAGCGCTGGCAGGCGGCCGGAGTCGCGGTGACGCTCGGCGACCGGGGAGTCCTGCTGGCCCGGCCGGGCGACGGCACCCCGATGCTGATCCCACCGCCCTACCAGGCCACCGGGGACCCGTGCGGCGCCGGTGACTGCTTCGCCGCAGCGACCGCCACGGCACTGGCGGACGGCGCGCTCCCGGAGGAGGCCCTCCAGCGGGCGGTGGCCGAAGCGGCCGCGTTCGTGTCGGAGGGCGGGGCCGGCAATCCGGCGCTGTGGCGGACCGCGCCCGCCGTACCCGCCACCGGCGGGCGGGGCTCGGACCCCCTCGCCCTCGCCGAGCAGGTCCGGGCGCGCGGCGGGACGGTGGTCGCCACCGGCGGCTGCTTCGACCTGCTGCACGCCGGTCACGTGGGACTGCTGGACAGCGCCCGCGACATCGGCGACTGCCTCATCGTCTGCGTCAACTCGGACGCCTCCGTCGCCCGGCTCAAAGGCCCGGGACGACCGTTCAACCCGGTGGCGGACCGGGCCCGCGTCCTGCAGGCCCTCGGCAGCGTCGACGCCGTGGCGGTCTTCGACGAGGACACCCCCGAGCAAGTGCTCGCCCGGCTGCGGCCCGATGTGTGGGTGAAGGGCGGCGACTACTCCGTCCAGGACCTGCCCGAGGCCGAGTCGCTGCGTGCCTGGGGCGGACAGGCGGTGGTCCTGCCCTATCTGGACGGCCGGTCCACGACCGTGCTGGCACGTCGTGCGGCCCGGGCCGCCGCCCGATGACCGCCCGGCCGGTCCCCCGGGTGCTGGTGCTGCGCGCGCTCGGTCTGGGCGACCTGCTGACCGCGGTGCCCGCCCTGCGGGCGCTGCGCCGGCACGCCCCGGGTCATGAGCTGGTGCTGGCCGCCCCGGAACGGCTGTCCGAGCCGGCCGCCGCCACCGGCCTGGTGGACCGGTTGCTGCCCACGTCCGCCCCCGGCCGGGAGGTGCCGACCGACCTGCCCTGGACGGGCCCCGCGCCCGACCTGGCCGTGGACCTGCACGGCAACGGCCCGCCGAGCCACCTGCTGCTGCAGCGCCTGCGCCCGCACCGCCTGCTCGCCTACGCGCACCCGGACACGCCGGACGTCACCGGCCCCGTCTGGCGCCAGGACGAGCACGAACGGGACCGCTGGTGCCGGCTGCTGCGCTGGTACGACATCCCGGCCGACCCTGCGGACCTGCGCATCCCGGTGCCCAGGACGGCCTCCCCGGCGCCGGGCGCCGTCGTCGTGCACCCCGGCGCCGACGCCCCCGCCCGCTGCTGGCCGAAGGAACGGTTCGCGGCCGTGGCCCGGGAACTCCGCCGGTGCGGTCACGACGTCGTGGTGACCGCCGGTGCGGGCGAGGGCGCGCTGGCCGCGTACGTGGCGGCGGAGGCCGGGCTGCCACCGGGAGCGGTCCTCGGCGGGACCGGTGAGGTGCCGTTCCACCAACTGGCCGCGCTGGTCGCGGAAGCCCGCTGCGTGGTGGTGGGCGACACCGGGCCGGCCCATCTTGCCACGGCGCTGGGCACCTGCTCGGTCGTCCTCTTCGGGCCGGTCGCCCCTCGGCTGTGGGGGCCGCCGCCCGACTCGCGCCATCGGGTGCTGTGGCATCCCGGGGAGGACGACGCGGCCCGGCCGGGCGACGCCCACGGCCGGGTACCGGACGCCCGGCTGCGGCAGATCGGCGTCGAGGAGGTCGTGGAGGCGGTGCTGGCGGTGACGGAGGGGGTGACCGGCGTGCCGGTCGCCCCCAC